>JBEKKD010000003.1:0-35690 GCA_050010895.1 Armatimonadota bacterium | reverse complement strand
GGTACTGAAAGCTCTTGCCCTATGAAACCATCCACAGGAGAGATACCATGACCGTCAGCCCGCCTATCGCCGAGTCGATCGCTCGTGTTGACGCACAGGCATTGAAGAGCACGGTCTTCTACCTATCCAAGGACCCGTTGCCGTACCGAAAGGCCAACTTCACGCGCCCCGGTCAGTTGAAGAGCTCGCTGGAAGAGGCGGATGAGTACATTGCCAAAAAGCTTCGGTCGTGTGGCTACGACGTGGCTCGGGAGCCGGTCCAGGAGCAGGCGTTCCGCTGCGACCGCACGAAGCCGCGCCATCACTGGTACTCGACACCGGATCCCGGCGATCCCTGGTACACGCTGCACAACGTCTACGGGAAGAAGCGGGGAAGCGCAAAGCCTGACGAGACCATCGTGGTCGTCTCCCACAAGGATTCGCCGAGCTGGATCGACTCTCCGGGCGCGCACGATAATGCGGTCGGCACGGCGGGGAATCTGGAGATCGCGCGGCTGCTGGCGGGCGAGAAGCTCAATCGCACGATACGGTTCCTGTTCTGTAACGAAGAGCACACGCCCTGGTCGAGCGTCGCCGCCGCCAATAACGCGAAGTCGCGCGGCGACACGATCGTTGCCGTGTTCAACCTCGATGGGATCGGCGCGAAGCCTCAGGAGGCAGTCGACGCGGGCATAATGACGAGCGCGATCTGCTACACGACACCCGACGGCAAGGCGCTGGCCGACCTGATGGCCGAGGTCAACGAGTCGTACGCCATCGGGCTCACGCAGGTCCTGCATCAGTACGAGCAACCGGCAAATGACGACGGCTCGTTCATCAATGCGGGCTATCCCGCAGCCGTCGGCATCCATGGCTCGCACCCCTACGGCGATCCCAACTACCATGAACCGGGCGATATCCCGGAACGCGTGGACATCGCCAACGTGCGTCTGACGGTGCAGATGACGCTGGCGACGATCCTGACGCTGGATGCGCAGTGACCCCTACGGACGTTCGCCCAACAAAGTAACATCGGGCGAACGTCTTCTTTCAGGTATTCGCTGGTCTTCTGACGACTTTCGCCCTTACTTCTTTGGGCGAGAGTCATTAGGGCATCGTGGAGCTGAGGACCCAGCCATTCCCCGAGCACTAGCCTTCCGATTCGTTCCGTCTCCATCCTGCTGATTTTTTCGCATTTGGGTCTTGACAGTGAGGCCACCAGGTGCGAAAATATCCGCACTGAGGGGGCCCGCAGCGGCCTCCCGGAAAGGACAGCGATGAGACGGGAGAGGCACCCACTGCTCGACCTCAGCCGCCGGGAGCGGCAGATCATCGACATCATCTACCGGCGGGGGCGGGCCTCCGCTCTGGAGGTGACAGAGGACCTGCCGGACGCCCCCGGCTATTCGTCGGTGCGGAGTCTCCTCACGATCCTGGAGAAGAAGGGGCACCTCAAGCACATCAGGGAGAAGGGCCGCTACATCTACCTGCCCACCCAGCCCCGGGGCGGCGTCGGCAGGGCGGCGCTCAGGCGGGTGCTCCAGACCTTCTATGACGGCTCGGTGGAGAAGGCCGTGGCCGCTCTGTTGGATGTCTCCGGATCGCGTCTTTCCGCCGAGGAGATGACGCGGCTCGCCCGGCTCATCGAGCAAGCGAGGAAGGAGGGGCGGTGAGATGGTGACATTGCTGCCGTTTTCCCACGACTCTGCGGGATGGCTCAGGTTCCTGCTCGAGGTTTCGGCCAGGGGCGCGGTGGTTCTCGCGCTGACGGCGGCGGTCTGTCTCGCACTGCGCCGCGCCTCGGCCGCCGTGCGCCACCTGCTGTGGACGCTGGCGATCGTCTGCCTGCTCTGCCTGCCCCTGCTGTCTCTGCTGCTCCCTGCCTGGCGAGTGCGAGGCGTGCCGCGCCTCCCCGCGCCATCAGCCGGCCCGGTGCACCAGCCCTTTGCCCAGCCCGAGCCTGGCGGCGACGCACGCATTGCGGCCCTGACGGCCGCGGCGACCTCTCTGAAGAGCAGCGCCGCTCCCACTGTGACGGCCAAGCGCACTCGCGGGGCTGTCGAGAGGCCGGCGTCCGGGCGATTTCCTCGGGAGCGCATTCCCTCTCTGGCGCTCGCGGTCTGGGCTCTCGGCGCTGCCATCGCACTGCTGCCCGCGCTGGTCGGCCTGGTCTGCATGACTCGCCTGGTGAGACGGGCGCGCCCCGTGGTCGATGACTCGTGGCGCGCGCTGATGCGAGACGCGTCTGCGCAGCTCCGCCTGCGCCGGCCCGTGAGGCTGATGTGCAGTCCGCTGGATACCGTGCCGATGATCTGCAGGTGGCGGCGGCCGGTCCTGCTCCTGCCTGTGGGCGCCGATGGTTGGACTGATGAGCGGCGCCGGCTGGTGCTCTTGCACGAGCTGGCCCATGTGAAACGGGCCGACTGCCTGATCCAGATGCTGGGACAGCTCGCCTGCGCGCTGCACTGGTTCAACCCTCTCGCCTGGCTGGCCGGCAACCAACTGCGTCGCCAGGGGGAGCAGGCGTGCGATGATCTGGTGCTGGCGAGCGGCTTCAAGGGATCGAGTTACGCCGGGCATCTGCTGGAGATCGCCAACACGCTGCGTCGGCCCCCGCTCCTGCAGGCCGCGGCACTGGCAATGGCTCGGACCTCCGGCCTGGAGGGCCGGATTCGCGCGGTGCTGGACCCCACGCGCAGCCGTCAGGCCCTGACTCGACGCGCGGCGGTTGTGGCGGCATTGGCCACCGCTGTTCTCCTCGGCGCTCTGGCCACCGTTCACGGCGCGGACGCAGGAGCGCCAAACGCGATCCCTCCGCACGGGGCAGAACGCGAGCCGTGGCAGCCCTGGATCACCGAGGGCGGCTACGACCCGGATCGTCGCCTGGAGCAACCGCTCCGAATCGAGATCCTGGGCCGGTCGGCCGTCTCCACCCTGGCGTTGCTGTCGGAAAAGACCGGCGTCTCTCTTCAGGTCGCGCCCGAGGACGTGGAGACGCTGGGCGACCGCAAGCTCACCATCATCGCCCAGGGCTGCAGCCTCAAGGGGATTATGCTGCAGATCCCCAAGGCCCTGCAGGAGTGCCACTGGGACATTAACACTCACGGGCCGCAGCCGGTGTACCTGCTGCACCGCAACAGCGGGGCGGAGACGACGATGACGGAACTGGCGGCGGAGGCGAACACGCGCTGGCAGGAGGAGCGCCGCCCGGCGCGCGAGGCGCGGCTCGCGGAGGCGCGCAAGGCGCTGGCGATGTCACCGGAGGAACTGGAGGAACTGGCGAAGACAGACCCTCTGCTGGCGGCGACGGTGAAGGACCCGGCCGCGCGCAAGCGCCTCGAACTACTGCTGAACCTCCCCGCGAAGGACATGCAGGACTTTGTCACGATGGGGCGGGCGTACATGCCGTACCAGACCGCGCCGGCCACGTACCAGGAGGCGGCCCGGCAGTCGGCGGAATCGTTCGTGAAGGAGTCCGCCACCAGCGACAACGGCGAGATACGTGGCTGGACCAAGATCCTCCCGGACCTGCTGCCGACCGCGGCGATCTACTACGAGGACTACGGCGAGATGGGGGTCGGGCCTGGCATCCAGTGCTTCGACGTGAAAGGTGGGGCAGGACGGAAGGGTGACTACCTGAGATTGGGCATGGGTGGCTACGCACTGCCCCCGCGGCTACTCGCCGACCCTCGAATGGTGGGGCTCTACCGGAAACTGCTTGTCTCGACGGGGATGGAGGAGAACGCCGCCGAAGCGACCCTCACGGGCCTGGTGACGCAGTTCCAGGAGCAGCAGCGCGAGCAGCAGGACCGCAAGCGTTCCGCCGAGTGGCGCGAACCGCGCAGCCCGCAACTGCACAAGATCGTCACACTGCCCTTCAAAGACAACGTGGACAAGGTGGAGATGCAGCGGTTCATCGCGAAGGAAACGGGACTGTCGCTGGTCTCGGACTACTTCACGACGTGGGGTTCGGGGAAGATACCGGACGAGGCCAAGGCCGCCATGCCGATGTGGCGTATCCTCTACTTGCTCAGCGAGTCCTGGTACTGGAGCTATGACTGGAACGAGGCCGGCGACTGCCTGGTTCTGCACGACAAGCTGTGGTACATCTCCGCCCCGCAGGAGTTCCCCGAATCCATGGTGCTGGCCTATCGGGAGAAGCTGAAGCGGCAGGGCCGCCTCACACTCGACGATATAGTGTCCGCGGCTGTGGAACTAGCGCGCCGCCGTCCGGTGCCGCCCCGCCAGCGGGGCGAGTGGCCATGGTCCGACGTCAACGTGCCCCCTGACCTGAGAGAGGCAGGCCTGGAAGGGTCCAGTCTAAGATCCGAGGCGCTGCTGCTCTACGCAACGCTCACGCCCGAGCAGCGGGAGAAAGCACGCAGCCAGAGTGGACTACCGTTCGCAGCGATGACGCCGAAGCAACAGAATTTGGTGGCACCGTACGCTTTCTTCGAGGGCGGCTGGCACCACGACAAACACGCACTCCCGGAGGAGGAGATCTCCCGGGCGGTCTACCGCGTCAAGCCGCACACCGAGACCGGCAGGCGTCGTGACCATCAGGGCAAAGAGATCGGCCCGCTGATTACGGTAGAAACCCTCGGCTTGCGGGTGGAGTTCCCGAGCCTGGACGCGGGCGCGTCGCTCTGGCTGCGCACCACCAGCCCCTCGCCCCCGCCCGCCGCGGCGGGCAAGCCCTGACTGGCGGCTCTGGCGGCCAGTTTCTGGGCCGGCAGTGGTGCTTGCCGCGCCCGATCGTTCGGCCGCAGCGATCTCCCGCCGAGGAGATTCCCGGCGGCATGGTGGGACGCCGCCAGCGCGTCGTCCTGCCCCCGCACCCCTCTTTCGCGTGACGATTTGCGGCCATGCCCTGCTGTTGGCGGTTCCAGGGACTTCCCAAGGTCGGCAGCGATCGCGCAGAATCATGCAGCCCGTGTTATTATTGCTCTCTACCGAAGGCACGCACGAATGCGGTACACCAGTCAGGGAATCTGTGTGCTGTCTCTTCTCATCTCTCTCCTGTTCGCGCCGTGGTCGGGCGCGGCGGAGGACTACAGGTCACTTCCACTCCAGGAGCTGCCGCAGTCCGGAACGATCAGCCTGGAGGCGACCAGCCTGGCAGGCGCTGTCCGGCACTACCGGGCGGTGAAGCAGATGCCGGATCGTCTGGCGGTGTACATCTGGAAGGCGAGTCTGGAGAAGGAGTGGCAGAAAGAGCCGATCGGGCGAACGTTCGTGACCGAGTTGAAGCAGCTTCAGACCGCGACCGCGGGGACGCCCACGCAGGCTATCTCCGTGGTGGCTGTCTATGGGACCGACAGCCAGCGCCAGCAGTTGTGCCGCCGAATACAGGGAGTGATGCGAGACGAGGCGATCAACATTCCGACTCTGATCGACAGCAGCCGGAAACTCGCCGATGCGATTGCGCACGTATCGGGCGCGCCGCGAGCATCCGTCCCGGAACTGGTGCTGCTGAACGCCGGCGATCTCAAGATCATCGAGCGCCGCGGTGACAGCCCTGCTTGGGCCGACGACTGGCTGAGGGTCACGAACAAGGGCGGCGCCTCGCCGGCCGATGCCGCGTTCCAGAAGCTGCCCGCGGATTGCAGGGGTAGCTGGTTCCGACGCTCGATCCAGCTCGTAGAGAATGCGGGAGTCATGCCGCACGCGCCGGACCGGTTCGAGCCGTTCAAAGAGGTATCGGATAAGGAGATCGCGGCGTGGCTACGGGCCATCGATCCCGCTTACGCGGGGACGGTATCGGCAACGGGCGCGGTGATGACGCGGGAGCGAGCATTCGCCGGCACGGTGAAGGCGCTATTCGGCAACGACCCGCTGAAGGTGCTGCAGGCACTGCCGCCCCCGCCCCAGGCGGTCTCGGACAGAACGGCAGCGGCCGGCTCGACCGCGCCCGATCTGTGGTCCGCGGCGCTCGCGTCCATCGACGGGAGCGACAACATCTCGCCCGCATTTCGCCCCTACATGACGCTCGCGCTGGCCACGGGGCTTCTCTACGATCAGCCGTCTCTGCACGCGAAGTGGCCGCTCACGCGAGAGGTCGCTGCATGGCTCCTGGCGCACGTGCTCGTGTCGCGCGGCCAGGAGACGGGCGTCGTCATCGACGCTGTCGACATCGCCTTCGAGAAAGACAGGCGGTTTGGGAGCAATCCGATCCTGGTGCGAGGGAGCGATGGGAAAACAGAGAACGTCTACCCTCGCCCGACCGCGCGCTCTCCGGCGCCGATGCCCGATGGCCGCTTCCCTGCAGCGGCGTACGCCGCTGCGTCCAGTCAGGCCGGGTATCGGGTAGGCCCGCGTCCTCTGGTCATCAAAGCCCAGGGCGCGGGAGGCGACGGAGTCCACGCCAAGGAGTTGGTGATCTCGCCGGCGGACGCGGCGAGAGTGTTGGACGCGAACGAGCGGTCGGCGCTTCTCGACTTCTGGCGGGTCGCGATACTCACCGGCGTCGGCGCCAGCCTGGCCACCCCCTCACAGAGCCCGGCGCCGCGAGGTACGGATGTCACCATCGCCTTCAGTGTGCCGATGCGCCCGTCGACCGTAGACAGCAACAGCGTCTGGCTAGCGGAATCTGCCGGCGGCGAGCCAGTAGCGGCGCAGGTTTCGTATGACCAGCGCTCGGCTCGCGCCGTCCTGAAGCCTCAGCGCCGGCTGAAGTCCGGCGCCGAATACTCGGTGATCCTTGGCGACGGACTGCTCAGTGCAGAGGGTGAGCAGATCACTGTCGAGCCCGGCCTTCCGAAGGGGCAGGCGAGGCGGCGGCAGCTCACCACGGACAGACTGCTGCATCTGACGCTGCGTCTGTCGGCAGTCCCACCGACCGCGCCGATCTACATGAACGACACGCTGCTCGGACACGGTGGCGGTTCATATGAGGTGGACGTGCCTCCCGGCGTCTTTCGCGTGAAAGCGCATGTCGGTGATGCCGACCAGGTCGTCGAGATGACGGCCGACTCGGACGGCAGCATCGACGTGCCCATGATACCGCCGACGCCTGCTCGGATCGCGATGAAGGCGGCGGCGGCGAAGGCGGTGGTCGGTGGCCAGGTGGTGGTCAGCTTCACCCCGCTCGATGCGAAGGGGAACGCGCTTGCGCGACATCGGCCGGTGACTCTCCGGGTCGATGTGAAGGGGGCCGCGGGCATGGCGCCTGACCGGGTGGTGATCGCCGACGGGGCTGGCAGCATCGCGCTGTCGATGGTCAGACCGGGCCGGGTTATCGTCGCGGCCACCGCCATGCAACCGGACTTGCCGGTAGCGCCGGCGCGCCTTGAGATCAGATCCGAAATCACGCCGACAGGGACGAACTCGGCCCGGCGGGCAGCTCTGGTCTTCGTCGCGCCGCCTGCCGACCCGGCCGCCCCGCTGGTGCGATCGGCAGCGACGAGCGTTCTCGAAGCGACCGGATACGCTCTCGTGCCGGACGATGTCGCACAAGTCTGGCAGGTCGACTCGCAGAGCCTGAGACCCACTGCGGAGGATGCCGCGGCGGTGATCGAGTGCTTCAACCTGACCGAAGTGTTCGTCTTCGAGCTTTCTCGCTCGCCGTCGTCGGATTTCCTGATCTCAGCCCGTATCTGGTCAAGAGAGCCGGAGAAGGTCTGGCCCGGCGCCTCCGACAGCCTACAGCCTTTGGCCGTTGGGCGCAGGGCGACGGAGAAGCAACTCTCTGAGGCGATCGCGGGCTTTCTGTCGCCATGGGTCGCACGAACGGGGGCCGGGTCGGGGTCGGGACTTGGGGCTGCGCCTACGGGCGTCCGCTAGATCGCCGGCCCGGCGGACTCGGGGCTCTGCCGTACCTTCGGCGCCGCGCTGGCTTTCACTGGCGGCCTGGTCGGCGCCTGCGATTTGCGTATTGCCTTCGATCTTCGCTCTGCCCCGTGCGTCTGACTGGAACGCTCCGGAGCGCCTCGCGCCATGCGCTCGGCAGTTCTCCCCCGAGCCGCCGTGCGACGTTGTGCGGTCCGCTTCGCGGGCGCGACCGGCGCGGCAAGCGACACGTCATCGCTAACGCTCGGAGGCGGATCGGCCGCTGCTGTCTCGCCGGCGGCGTGCACCTCGGGCCCGAGCGGGCTGTAGGGAGTAGTGTGACTGGTCATCTGACCGGGCTTGCTGCTGCCGGAGTAATAGACGCCGGCGACACCGACGACCGAGGCCGCGACCATCGCAGCTACGATCAGCCGCTTGACTCGCCTGCGGGACCTGACATCCGGCGATGGGTTGGTCATGGCATCGAAGAGCGCCTCGGAGAGTTTGGACGCGTTCGCGTACCGGAACCACCGCGGGGCGAGCCCGCGGCGAACAACGGCGTCCAATCGCGGCCCCACGCTGGAGTTGGTTGCGCTCGGAGGCGGCAAGCCGCGCTTCCGGCCGACGGCCTCGGGTACGGGCGGCCGCCCCGTCAGAGCTTCGTAGAGAACGGCGGCCAGCGAGTAGACGTCGCCGCGCGCGCTGCCTGCGCGGCCACGAAGTTGTTCCGGGGGTGCATACGCCGCGCTTCGTCGGACACCGTCGATCCCGAACGCGGCCGCCGCTTCGAGTTCTCTCGATAGTCCGAATCCCGTGAGCACCGGATTGCCTTCGTCGTCGAACAGAATGGCATAGGGCGTAATGTCCCCATGAGCGACGCCGCGCTCGTGGGCGTGCCCAACCGCTGCGCAGAGTTCCATCCACATCGCGACGGTTTCGCCGGCTGGCAGCCCGCTGCCAGGTGTCAGGCGCTCTGCCAGCGTCCCGCCGGACATCCACTGCATGACAAAGCAGTAGGGCGGCGAGTCAAGGTACATGTCGAGCACTCTGGCGGCGCCGGGGTGGTCGAGCGCAGCGGCCGAACGCGCGTGATGGCAGAACCCGGCTACCGCGCGCGGGTCGCCAGCGAACTCCTGCTGAAGCACTCGTAGGGCGACCGTCATGCCAGCGCCTGGCTCAACCGCGCGAAAAACCGCGCTCAACCCAAAGGCGCCCAGTTGCTCGGCGATATGATAGCCGCGGATCTCTTCCGGACGCGCGGCAACTTCCGTCTGGCTCATCGTTCTTCTCTGCGCGACTCTTCTCCGTGCAACACAAGACTCCTGTGCGCGGATCTGCGCCTCAGTATTGCAGACTATACTCGCCGCCTGCGCAAGGGGGACGCTAGCCACTGTGAGCCCCAGGAGCAGGAATGTGCGCCAAATGCTGCAAAAGCAGGCCTACTCACCACACGGACACCGCGAGGAACCCACGTGCGAGCCTGCCAGGCGGAGCCCGCTGCCAAAGCAGATCCGGTTGTCGAGCGAAGCAACGCATGGTCTCGCGGCACGTGTCAGCGTGTGCTCTTCAGTGCATGAATCCAGACTATCTAGCCCTTATTAGCTGTCCATGCAAACGTCCCTTCTGTACCCTGGACGCGATCTGTCAAAGGATTCTGGGTTTCTCTTTGGGCGGTGGAATAACGGCTGAGAGTCTGGGTATACATCCACCACAATACGCGCGGAGGACCGAATCCCGCTGCCTCGCGGCGCTCTACTGGGGATGTCGGTGCGCCTGACCGAGGGGACCGTGGATCGCTCGGCGCGCTGACGAAAGCGAGCACCGTGGGCCGGGTATGCGGCTGCTGAGGAGCAACGCCGTAGCCTCAATGACGCGCAGACTGGGGCGCGTCGCGTTCTGACCAGGCGGTCGGTCTGTGACCACCGGTCGGGACAGTGGGGTCTTCCGCCGAGGCGGAGGGAAAGCTTGAAAGCGGTAGGAGTGACGCGTCTGGGCGAGGGTCTGCTGCGTCGCGGCACTGGGGGTGCCGGGATATGCGCGGACCGTACACGTTGTATTTCTGTTCTGGTCGTTCTCACCATCGCAGTTGCCTTTCTGCTGAGTAGTCCCCTGGTCGCGCTCACGCCCGCGGGGACCTCGGTGTCGAACACTGCCACCGGCTCCTACAGTGGCGGTTCGGCGCCATCCAACACCGTCACGTTCACTGTCAGCTCGGTCGCCGGCCTCAATGTCTTAGCCCCGATATCGACAGCAGCCGGCACGCCCGGGACCGTGATCTACTATCCGATTGCCGTACAGAATACGGGGAACAGTCCCGACAGCGTGAGCCTCGCAACATCCTCGACCCAGGGATGGTCGTGTGTAGTCTACGCTGACGGCAACGGAGATGGCGTTCACCAGCCCACGGAAACGACCGTCGTTGCCGCGGCGACTGTGCCGGCAGGCGGCCAGATCACGTGTTTCGTCGCCGTCACCATTCCCGCCGCCGCAGTCGCGGCCGATCCAGAGACGGTGACAGCGACATCCGGGTTGAGCGCGAGCCTTACCACGGGCGCATCGTTCACAACAGTACCGATTGCGCCGCCGGTGCTGCCCCCGACGGCGGCATTCAGCGCGAGCGTCACCAGCGGCATCGCCCCTCTCACAGTGAGCTTCACTGACCAGTCGACGGGCGGACCCACATCGTGGTCCTGGAGCTTCGGTGACGGCGGCACGTCGTCGCAGCAGAACCCGACCTACCAGTACCGGAATGTGGGTACCTATACGGTGAGCCTGACGGTGAGCAACACCGGTGGGTCCAACACGAAGATACAGTCAGCGCTCATCACGGTCCGCGCCCCGACGTCGCCCCCGACGGCGGCATTCAGCGTGAGCGTCACCAGCGGCATCGCCCCTCTCACGGTGAGCTTCACCGACCAGTCGACGGGCGGACCCACATCGTGGTCCTGGAGCTTCGGTGACGGCGGCACGACGTCGCAGCAGAACCCGATCTACCAGTACCAGAATCCGGGCACCTATACCGTGAGTCTGACGGTGAGCAACGCCGTCGGATCCAACACGAAGACAGAGTCAGCGCTCATCACCGTCAACCCCGGGGCTTTCGTGAGCTTCTACGGCACGCCGCTCAGCGGCGTTGCGCCTCTCACGGTGAGTTTCGTAGATCAGTCGGGCAGCAGCCCCACCGCGTGGCTGTGGGACTTCGGTGACGGGAGCACGTCCACGCTGCAGAACCCGACCCACATCTACACCAGTCCAGGCACATATTCCGTTCGCCTGACCGCTACGACCGCTGTCGGCACGGCCAGCAAGACCTTTACAGGCTACGTACAGGTGACGACGCCCGCGATGTCGGTTGTTGCGGATTTCTCGGCGACTCCGCTGGCAGGAGCGGCGCCACTCACCGTGGCGTTCAGCGATAAGTCCGCCGGCAATCCGACTTCGTGGTCGTGGAGCTTCGGCGACGGGACCACATCCGCCGAGCAGTATCCCAGCCATGTCTACACCAGCGCCGGCAGCTATTCCGTGATGCTGACCATTGCCGGCCCGGGCGGGACCGATTCGATCACGCGCGCAGGCTACATCGTTGTCTCGACGCCGCCACCGGTACCCGTGCCGGACTTCGTCGGCGCGCCGACATCCGGCCGCGTACCACTCAGCGTGGCTTTCACCGATCAGACGACAGGGCTAGACAGCACCAGCACATGGGACTGGGACTTCGGTGACGGCACGCACGACAGCGACCAGAACCCGGTTCACGTCTACGGGAAGCGAGGTACCTTCTCCGTGACGCTGACTGTGACCAATCGCTTCGGCCCCGCGAGCCAGAGGCAGTTCAACTACATCCAGGTGAGACGGAGCAGCACGAGGTCGTACAACCTGATATCGCTCGTCCAAGTGCCCACCGACATTTCTGAGAACTACTGGGCGTTCAATGAGATCATGTCTCTCGAGCATGCGGGGATCATATTCGGCTATCCCGACGGGATGTTCCATCCCGATCAGGCTGTCCAGCGGGATCAGATAGCTGTGTTCCTGGCACGAGCTGTTGCCGGAGGTGACGCGCAGGTGCCTGACGGCCCGCCGACCCCGTCATTCAGCGATGTGCCGACCGACTACTGGGCGTACAAGTACATCGAGTACGCGAAGGCCGAGAACATCGTTACCGGCTACACGAGCACACTGTACGGGCCGACTCTGCCGGTGAATCGCGCCCAGATGGCCGTGTTCCTCGCCAGGTCTATCGTCGACCCGACCGGAGACGCCGGCTTGGATGGGTACGCGCCTCCAAGCACACCGACTTTCCGGGACGTCACGCCGACCAACAGCTATGCCTGGGCCTATAAGCATGTGGAGTACCTGGTTTCCGAAGGCATGGTGGCAGGCTACCCAGACGGGCTCTATCGTCCTGCCAACGACGTGTCGCGAGACCAGATGTCGGTCTATATCGCCCGAGCGTTCGGCCTCGTCGACTAACAGAACACCAGCGTCGCCCCCTGCGATGGGGCCGCGCTGACAGCGGAAAAGCGGCGGAGCGCCTTCGAAGGCGCTTCGCTGCCACCTGGCCCGACTCGCATTCCACGTTGCTCCTGCCCGTTGCAGCCCCTCAGACTCCCAGAAGATGTTACGAATTCAAGCCAAGGCGCGCGATTCGATATGTACGGCGGCCATCTTGCGGCTGGCAAGCGCCGATAAGATCTCCCAGTTTGTGGTTTATTCTCAACATTAATAGGCAAAAGCGGGCACGCGCCGGATGCCTTTCCTGTAAGCTTATGATGGCGGCGGGGAGGGACCCCCAAGCAAGCACCGTCAGGGCTCGTGGCGAGAGACGGTGCCGTCCCGCCGAGCAATCGGGGCGTTTTCGGAGGCAGTTAGATGAAGTTCATATGTGGCAGCTTCCTCATGCTCCTTGTCACGGTCTTGGCAGCGGGATTCGGGCTTGCTGCGGCCCCAGCGGCCGCACCGGGCGTTCCCGGCGCGCCAGATGCCGCGGCTCCAGCGTCCCCTCAGCCCGCAGCTCCATTAGCGGCTTCGGCGGCGCCTTTCGTCTACACGGTACGGACCGGCGATACACTGCGCATAACCACTGTCGGCGAGCTGACGTACACGGGGCTGTTCCGTGTAGGGGCCGACGGCTCTGTACAGTTTCGTGACCAAATGGTCGGCCAGGTCGCCCTCGAGCAGTTGACACTCGCCCAGGCCCAGGCGCGCCTAACCGAACGCTTTTCGCAATTCCTGAAGAGCCCGGTCGTGACCGTCGAGCTTTCCCGTTTCACCGTGCTGGTCAGCGGCGTGGTGCGTACTCCCGGGGAGTACGAGGTGGACAACGGGGCTCTGGTCATGGAGGCTGTTACCCGTGCAGGATTCGGCACGGCGCCGGCGCCGCAGCCGCTCTCGACACTCGAGCCAGCATCGCAGTCTCTTTCCACAGCGACGCCGGCAGCCAACCAGATTCCGCCTGTGCCGGTGTTCGTCGCTACGCCCGGCACCAGCCTTGATGACCTGGAGCACGTGTATGTGAGGCGCGCCAACGGCGAGGTGAAGACACTGAATCTGCGGGCTTACATCGAAAAAGGCGACGTGACTCAGAACATTCCCCTGCTGCCTGGTGATACTATTGCTGTCGGTTACCTGGGCGCTGCTCCAGAGCACTCCTATCGAGTCTCAGGAGCGGTGAGGGTGCCCGGGCAGTTCTGGCTTCAGAGAGAGGGCCCGATCCGGATGCAGGACGCTATTCAGGCTGCGGGTGGCGCGACTGACGAAGCCGATCTTCAGCATTGCGCGGTCGTGCACCCTGGCGGCGCCAGGTTCGAGGTGGATGCCACGGTTCTGAGCAACTCATCGGCGGTAGGCGTTGCGCCCGGAGATGAGGTCATCGTGCCTCTATACCCGCTCACGGTTCAGGTTCTGGGTGCGGTGGGGAAGCCCGGGCGCTATCGGGTCCCGGAGAAGGCGACCTGCCTGGATGCGGTGACGGTCGCCGGCGGCTTCACGGCGGACGCCATTCTGCAGGATACCTCGATCGTGCGGGGACAGCCGGCGACGCGTGTCGCAGCGGACTTGCAGAAGACACTGAACGGGCAGGACATGAAGCAGAATCTCCCCCTGCGCGACGGGGACATCCTGTTCATCCCGCGCCGGAACCCGTCGAGCGGCAACAGCACGTGGTCCGCGGTCGCGTCGGCGGCCTCGATCCTGCGTTGGATCCTCCCATGAGGGAGATGGGCTGCACATGGGCCGGGTGGGATCTCACCCGCCCGCGCGCTCGTCGGCTGCGGCTCGACGTGGGGAGTGAGGCGTGAAGGTAATGCTGGCGCATAAGTTCTTCTTCCGCGGCAGCGGGACGTCGACATATGTCCTGAACCTGATGGACTCGTTTGCGGAGCGCGGGCACCATGGGATTCCGTTCTCGATCGCATACGACCGCGCTCACGCGAGCCCCTATAGCAAGTACTTCGTCTCTCCGCCGGCCGGATCGGACGAGGCGTTCTACGCCGAGATTCGCAGGACCCCGGCGACGGTGATGAGGCTGGTGGGCCGGGCCACGTTCTCGACAGAGGCCTATCGCAAGGCGCAGGCGCTGATCAGGGACGAGGGGATCGACCTCGCCTACGTTCACAATGTCTACAACTACATGTCGCCGAGCGTCATTCCCGCGGCAAAGTCGGCCGGTATCCCGGTGGTCATGCGAGTCTCAGACTACAACTTGGTGTGCGCATCCTACAGCCTATACCGGGGCGGCGATGGGGCCTGCACGGAGTGCCTCGATCGTGGGTGGACGCGGGCCCTGGTCCATCGGTGCGTAAAGGGATCGCTTTCCGCCACCGCCGCTCGGGTGTTCTCCATGCGGGTGCACAGCCTGCTGCGCATCTACGAGAAGGTTGACCTCTTCGTAACGCCGTCGGAGTTCATGCGGGAGACGCTGATACGCCGGGGGTTCGACGAGCGAAAGGTCGTGCATATCCCCAGTTTCTTCCCCCTCAATGGGGCTGTGCCGCCGGCGGCGGGTTCGGGGGACTGCATCCTCTATTTCGGGCGGGTTTCGCGTGAGAAGGGTCTGGAGGCGCTGATCCGGGCCTATGGCAAGCTCAAAAACCCGCCTCCTCTGCTCATCGTCGGCGGCGACCGGGACGGCGAGCGCAGCAGACTCGAACAGATCGCCGGCTCGGAGAACGGTGGGGGACGGGTGCGCTTCGAGGGCCACCAGACTCCGGGCGAACTGGGTCGGCTGATCGACCGCGCCCTGTTCACCGTCGTGCCTTCTCTGCAGCACGACAACGCACCCATGAGTGTTCTTGAGAGTTTCGCCCATGGCAAGCCGGTGGTCGGCAGCGACATGGGCGGCATCCCCGAACAGCTCGCCGACGGCTGCGGGCTGCTCTTCGAGGCGGGCGATGTAGCGGGGCTGACCAGGCAGATGCAGGCAATGCTGGATGAGCCCGGTCTGAGGGCCGATATGGGAACGCGCTCGTACCAGCGGCTCCGGACGGACTTCAGCAAGGACCGGCACTGCGATCGTCTGTTGGGGCTGTTCGAATCGCTCTGCAAGGGCGCCCAGCCCCGGGCTCCCGGGGGTGCGACGGCATGAAGATCGGGATGATCGGCGTCAAGGCGGTGCCAGGGATCGGGGGAATCGCCGCGTACACCGAGGAGGTGGGCTCGAGACTCGTCCAGCGCGGCCACTCCGTGACCGTCTACTGCCGCCCTCGATTCCTGGAGGCCGATCATGCGCCGACCTACCGGGGGATGGAGCGGCGCGTGAGCTGGGGGATCTCGTCTCAGCACCTCGACGCGCTCACGCATACGTTCAGCTCCGTGCTCTCGGCAAGCAGAGACGACTTCGACGTCCTGCACTTCCATGGAGTGGGTCCGGCGGCTCTGATGCCGCTCGCGCGAGGAATCTCCTCGGCCAAGATCGTGGCCACCATCCACGGATTCGAGTGGCAGAGCAAGAAATGGGGCATGGGAGCGAAGGCGTGCCTGCGGGCGACGGACCGCGTCTGCCTCAACGCTGCCGATGCCCTGACTGTGGTCTCGGCCGCGATGCTGGACCGTTACAGCGGCCGAGACGGGCAGCGAGTGGCATTTGTCCCGACCGGCGTGAGCGAACCGATAGTCCGCCGGCCTCACCTGATCCGGGACTTGGGGCTGAGCGGGGGCGATTACGTGCTCTTCCTTGGCCGGCTGGTGCCCGAGAAGGGCTGTCACCATCTGGTGTCGGCCTACAAGCAGATACGCACGGATATGCGGCTCGTGGTGGCCGGTGCGGCGGTGCATGGCGGCAGGTACGAGAGTGCGTTGAGGAATCTCGCGGACGACCGTGTCATCTTCACGGGCTATGTCAATGGCGATCTGAAGCACGAACTCCTGAGCAATGCTTATCTTCTGGCGCAGCCTTCCGAGTTGGAGGGCCTCCCTGTTTCGGTGCTGGAGGCCATGAGCTACGGACGGTTCGTGCTGGCGAGCGATATTGCGAACAACCGCGAGGCCATGGGTCAGTTCGGCCTTACCTTTCGGTCCGGCGATGTGGAGGATCTGCAAGAGAAGCTGACGGCGTGTCTCGATGATCCCACGCTCGTTCGTTCTCAGGCCCTGGATGTCGCGAAATGGGTGCTAACGCACCGCAGTTGGGACCGCGCTGTCGATCAGATCGAACGGCTCTATGCTGAGGTATTGCACCAGCGCGGACCTTTGGGAGCAGAAGCGAACAGATAGCAGAGGCTGCAGACCGAACACACGTAGCCGCAGTTGTAGGCTGAAAGGAGATCGCGCGATGTCAACCCTCACCCGGCGGGGGTGGTCAACAGAGCCGGCGCCGCTAATCATCATCGCACCCCCGCTCGCCGTGCGGCGGGCGCGCCGCGATTGCCTGTCATTTCGGATGGCCAAACGAGCCCTGGATCTCACCGGGGCGCTGGCAGGACTATGCCTCCTGGCTGTGGCGTGGCCGTTCATCGCGCTTGCCATCCTGCTGGACTCTCCGGGTCCAGTGCTCTTCCGGCAGGCACGTCCTGGGCTGGGCAAACGACCGTTCTTCCTCTACAAATTTCGGACCATGTATAGGGACGCCGAGCGGAGACTGCCCCAGCTTCTGGCAGACAGCACACATCGCAATCCCATTCTCATCGACATCCCGAACGACCCGCGCGTCACCCGGGTTGGTCGCCTGCTGCGGCGCACCAGCCTCGATGAGCTGCCGCAGTTCGTCAATATTCTGCTGGGGAACATGAGCCTGGTGGGGCCGCGGCCGTTCAGCCGGGCCCTGTACAGCGATCATCCCCTCTTGCGCGCTCGCTTCCTGGTGAAGCCCGGACTCACGGGCCTGTGGCAGATCAACGGGCGAAAGAACACGTCGTTCGACGAAGCGCTCGCGTTGGACCTGCAGTACGTTCGCAATTGCTGTATCTGGGAGGATCTGCGCATCCTGTTCGGCACGTTCCCGGCGATTCTGCGTACGCGCGGGGCGCGCTAAGTCACCCACCGGCCCACCGGTGCGATCTGGAGAGAAGACACATGGAGTTGAGGTACTACTACCGCATCCTCGCCCGATACCGCTGGACGGTCCTGATCAGTGTCCTGCTGTGCACTGGCCTGATGGGTGCACTGGTGCTCGTCAAGGGCCCCCTCTACGAAGCCAGCGCGGTGATCAGGGAGCAGTCGATGAGCATGGGCTCATCGCAGGTCTTCAACGTGCAGGACCACCAGGGCCAGACCGGCCAGACTCGGGAGCGGATCGCGAATCTAGCGAGCGTGGCCACCGGCCCCGAAGTGATGGCGCGAACCCGAAAGCGCCTCCGGCTCGCGAACACGGATCCCACCTGGGAGGTGACGGCTGAGCCAGTCGGCTGGTCGGAGCTGCTGAAAGTCTCAGTGCGGTCACCCAAAGAGAACAAGCTTCCGGCGGCCGCGAACACATTGGTCACCGAGCTTGGCAGCTACTGGCGGGAGCTGAACGTCGCCGAGATACGCGGCCGGCGCGAGTTCGTGGAGAAGGGGCTCACCCAGGCGAAAGCCGACTACCGGCGCGCGCAGTCCGAACTCGTCCGGTTCAAGCAAAAGGCCGGGATCGCCACAGTGGATACTGAGACGAAGTCTCAGCTCGAGCAATTGGCAAAGGTCAAGGCCGACCTGACCACTGCCGCGGTCGACGTGGCGCAGCTCCGGGCCAAGGACAGCGCGTGGAACAGCCAGCTCTCGGGCCTGCTTCACACCCGGGCGGTCGAGGAGACGCTTGCTGCCGATCCGATGGTGGCGCGGTGGCGACAGCAACTGGCGGACGATGAGGCCAACCTCGCCTCCCTCAGGCTCAAGTACACGGACCAGCACCTCGCGGTCAGGGAGGCGGCGCGCAAGGTCGAGCAGACGAAGGAGGAGCTGCAGAAGCAGACCAGCACCGCCATGGGCAAACTCACGGGACGGCTGAGCGGCGTGCCGTCAACGATGAGCGACAACTACATCGCGGTGCAGACTGAATACGCAGCAGCCCGGGCGCGCCAGCAGGCATTGAGCCAGGTCGCGGGATCGGCGGAGAAGCAGTTCTCCGGGTTGGTGGAGCGCGAATCCACGCTTGCCTCCCTTTTGTTGGCGCGTGACAGCTCGATGAACGCATATTCGCAGTTCCAGTCCAAGCTCGCCCAGATGGTGGCGCAAGAGCGGGAGATCGAGGGAAGCAGCCCGATCCAGATCGTGGAAGGCGCGTCCGGCAGCATTTCCGTGAGCCGGACTCCGCAGAAGTTGCTGCTGTCGCTCGCTTTGGGGCTCATGCTCGGCATGGGGCTGGCAGTCCTGCTGCACTATCTGGATAACACCATCCAGGACATCGACGACGCCCGCCGCCTCGAGCTGCCGGTTCAGGCCGTGATACCCATCTCCGCTCGCCCGCTCGGCGTGCTGGGCGGGGGGAGCCCTACCGACGGCGCGATCGAGCCCTATGAGCATCTGCGCGCCAACTTGTTCCACGGGAACCGTTTTGTCGGGGGATCGGCCCTTGGGGGATCGGCCCTTATGGTGACCGCGGCCGCGCCTGGAGCCGGCAAGTCGACTGTCTCTGCCAACCTGGCGATGACACTTGCGCGAGACGGCCACCGCGTGCTGCTGGTCGACGCGGATTTGAGGCGGCCGCGGCAGCACCTCAACTTCGGCGTGCCGAACAAGCCCGGTCTCACCGAGGTGCTCCAGGGAACCGTGGCGCTGAGCAAGGCCGTGCGCTCGACTGCTGTCAAGAACCTCACGGTGCTGCCGGCCGGCAGCACTCCGGAAAGCCCGTCTGGCATGCTCAGCTCACCCCCGGTGCGTGACGCCATCGCCGCGATGCGGGGGATGGCCGAGATCGTCGTCTTCGACACCGCGCCCGGCGGCGCGTTCGCCGATGCCGCCTTCCTGGCAACTCACGTGCGCAATGTCTTGCTCGTGGTAGCTCCGGGCGAATCGCAGCGCGAGGTGGAGCGCAGCTTCGCCGAGCAGCTCACGAACATGGGTGCCAATGTCGCGGGCGTCGTCATCAACAAGACGCGTGGGGAGCACATGCAGGGCTATTACGCGTACAGCTACTACGGCGGGCGCCGTGCGGCCACAGGCGCCGAGATGGCGGCCGCTGCGGTGACGTCGCCGCCGCAGGCATTTTCGGTAGGACTGGAGGAGGACGATTCTCCCGATTCTGCAGAGTCCAGCTGACGATGAATCAGGAGCAGAGATCGGGTAACGATGCGAACTGAGTCCGCCCGCATACTGAGAGACGCAAGCAAACTGTTCGGTGCTGAACTCACGAACGGGGCGGTTGCGGTCGTATTCTCGGCATGGCTGATCCGCAGCATCTCCCGTGAAGAACTTGCGCTGTATCCGATCTTCGGGCTGTGCGTCGGCTTTGCGGCTTCTGTCAGCAATCTGGGACTGACCATGGCCCAGCAGCGGCTGATACCCGAGCGGATGGCCGCCGGGAACGAGTCGGAGGCACGCGCCATCGCCAGAACGTGCCTGAAGATCACGGTGTCATTGGCGGCCGTGATGGGGGTGGTCGCAGCGATCCTCGCGCCGCAGCTCTCCCGGTGGCTGCTCAAGACCCCGGAGTTTACGCCGATCATGCGCGGGCTCGCGCCCGGTATCTTCCTGGGTGCGGTGTCCAACCACTTCAGCTATCTCCTGCAGTCCACGAACCGTTTCGGCCAGGTCAGCCTGAACAACATCGTCACCGGCTGCATGGGGAAGGTGCTGGCCGTTCCCCTCTATATCATTGCGGGGCGGTGGGGGCTGGTGATAGCCATGACCACTCCCTCGCTGCTGGCCGTGATTCTCGCGTCCATACCCCTCCGGCGCTTCCTGTGGGGCGCGGTGGAACCCTCCGATTTCTCCCGCCCTCGCAGCCTGCTCCGCTATTCGCTGCCGTTCTATGGCACGTCGATCGTGACATACCTGAACACCAATGCTGACAGCCTGCTGCTGGCAGCGCTCACCAACCCGAGGTATCTGGCCACCTATTACGTGGCGTATCAGTTCGTCAGCTACCTGTTCCAGTTCGGGAACGCCGGTTTTCGAGTCCTGGTGATCAAGGTCAGCCAGCTGCGGACAGAGGGCGTGGAGCGGGTGGCGGCCAGTTTCACCAAGTCCTCGCGATACCTGTTCCTCTTCTTCATCCCGTCGTGCGGTCTACTGGCGGGTCTGGCGCCGATTATCATCCGCCTCTACGCGGGGGCCAAGTATGCCGGGTCGGGGCCAATCCTGGCCGTTTTGTGCCTCTATATGTTCTTCTTCACGCTGTTCGGGTTGCATCGGTTCTATGTCTTCAGCCTGTCACAGCCCGTGGCCACTCTGAAGCTGCAGATGATGACTACCTCGCTGACGCTCAGCTTCACGGCTGTCTGCGTCTACCTCTGGGGTGGAATGGGCGCGGCGGTCGGCCAGGCTATCGCGTTGGCCCTGGCCGGCGGCGTCGGGTACGCCATGCTTCGGCGAGACATGCCCGTCCGGTACGACTTTGCAGGCGTCAGGATTGGCCTGACGTCGTTGATCCCGGCGGCTGCAATCATGGTGGTTCCGCAGTGGCTGGGCCTGCCTGGCTGGATCAGGGGTGCGGCGGCGGCGATCGCTCTTCCGACCTTCGTGATCGCGTTCTTGCGGGTGATGGCCCCGTCTGACCGGCGCCTCTTGCAGGATTACCTCCCGAAACGGCTGTGGGAGATCGCGGCCGGACTCGCCTTCATTGCGCCTCGGACACAGCCGCTGGAAGAGAGGTCTGGCGCTGTCCTGAACCCGGCCACCTCGCCCGTGGAGACGATGAAGTGATGGACGCCGCTGTCGCTAAGAAGTCGGCTCTGCCGGCGTATCCGAAGCGGCGTCGGCTCTATCCGCGCCTCGCGCTGGCGGGAGCGGTAGTGGTGTTGCCAGCGGTGACCGCGGCATTGCTCAGCCGCAGCTTCCACGCCGGGATCGCGTTCGTGCTCTTCCTCAATATGGCCGTCTTCGCGCTCGCGCGGCCGCTCGAGTTGTTGATAGGATTCCTGGTGCAGCTTCCTCTGATCCCACGCTGGGGGCAGATGCTGGGCGTGCGGGTGCCGGACGTGATGGCGCCGGCGGCCGTTCTTCTATTCGCGGGGTCACTGATCCGATGGCTAACGGATAAGGAGCGCGAGCCGTTCAAGCCGGTGTGGTTCGATGTGATCGCGGCAGTGTTTCTGCTGTTGGGACGATTCGAGATCTACCAGGGGCCAGTGGACGATGATCTGGCGAAGGCCTACACGCGCACGATCCTGATACCGGGGCTCTTCTATCTATCGGTGCGCTTGCTGATGCTTGACCGCCGTCGCATGGCTCAGATGATCCGGTGGCAGTTGGCAGCGGGCATGCTGCTGGCGGTCATCGTGATCATCGAGGCGGCATTGCACCGCAGTTTCCTCTATCGGCAGGTCTCCGACGTCTTCCAAGCCGAGGGCCTCTATCAGCCTGGAGGAGCCTTCGGGCGACCGTTCCTTGCGGGCGCCTATCTGGCGCTGCTGCTTCCGCTGTATCTGTACGGCGCGATGGGCGGCTTCGGAGAGCGCTCCCGGGGCTGGTTCAAAGTCGGCGCCGGGCTGGCGCTGGTGAGCATCGGGCTGTGCATGGAGCGCGGCGTGTGGCTGGCGGCGGCAGTGGGTCTGTTCGTCCTGTTCCTGTACCGGCCCCTGCGTCGGCCGGCGGGGATGGTGCTCGCTGTATGCGCGGTTCTCGCCGGCACCGGCATCCTTCTGGTATCGAGCCAGTCCTGGTTCCAGAATCGGGTGGCCGAACAGGCCAACGTGCACGACAGACTGCGCTTCATCCAGGCGAGCTTCGGCATCCTGCGGTCACGCGAATGGAACTGGCTGACAGGCATCGGCGAGGGCGGCTATATGCAGATCGCCTACAAGTACATGCCACCGCGCTCGTACTACGAAGTGGACCGCAGGCAAGAGGCCGATAAGAACCGGGCACAGCATAACGATTTCCTGCGCACCCTGGTCGAGCACGGCGTGCCGGGCGCCTCGCTGCTCGCCCTGGCGGTGATGCTGGTGATCGGGCGCGGAATCAGGCTGGCGAGGCAGAGCGGCCGCGGTGAGGGCTACTATGACGGAGCGCTGAGCATCGCGATGCTGGCCGCGGCGTGCACCGTCATGGTGAACGGCCTCACTCACAACACGCTCATCGAGTCCCAGATCATGTCCGGGTTCTGGCTGATCTGTGGCCTCCTGTATTCGGATCGTGCCATGCAGAAGGACACACTGTCGATGCTCTCCATGGGGCAGGGGCGTGATGATCCAGTTGCGCGAAGCCACTAGCGAAGATCAAGGCCGATACGACGGCTTCGTCGCTGCGAACGGCGGCCACGTCTGGCAGTCGTTCGGCTGGCGCGAGGTGGAGAGCGCGCGGCACTGGATCCCGGTACGGCTGATAGCTGAGAGCGCCGATGGAGAGATCGTTGCCACGATTGCCGGGGCAAAGAAAGTGGTGGCCGGCAGATGGGCGATTCTCGACGTGGCCTGGGGGCCGGTTCTCGATTTTGCCAACGGTAGCGCCGCGGCGGTCGTCGAGCGCCTCAAGCAGTACGCGCGCGAGAGCCGGGTAGTGCACCTGCGAGTCAACCCTGAGGTCGCCGACGGCGAAGCTGAGAGGCTGCTCCGGGAGCATGGATTCGCGGCCGCTACGCCCCTATGGCGCTACAAAGGAACCTGGCGTATCGACCTGAGCCAGAGCGCCAAGCAGATTCTTGCCAACATGGAATCGAAGACGAGGAAGATGATCGGGCGCGCGCAGCGATCGGGATGCACGACTTCGTGCGCGAACACCGCGGAGGATTTCGACGCGTTCCTCAGCCTGTACCGCGACACCGCGCTACGGCGGAACAGATCCGGCTGGAGCAATGTCGCGCTGGAGGCAATATGGAGACTGCCCCGGCTGCGCCAGTTGATCGTGGGCTATCGCGACGGCCAGCCCTACCACGCACTGCTCCTCTACACATTCGGCGATCGCGTCTGGCAAGGGTTCTCCGGGTCGAGTGGCTCGATCCGCGCGCCGGGCCAGTTCGTGAACTGGGCCGCCATCCAATGGGCGAAGGAGCACGGCTACCGTGACTACGATTTGGGGGGGAAGCCTCTGGCGCCGGAGCGCCGGGAAGCCGACCGCGGCATTCACACGTACAAGCGCGGGTTCGGCGGCCGAGAGGTCGCCGTGACCAGCGAAATGGCGTGGTCACCGAATGCGGCATGGGGCCCTGGGTTCCGAGTGGCGATGGCAGCGCGGGGCCGACTGAAAAGGCTGTTCGGCCGCGGCGGTGGGGGCGGTGAAGGGCTGGGGCCGGGATGAGCGCACACAAGCCACAACTGGTGATCACAGTCGACGTCGAGCCCGATCGGCAGTGGGATGATGAGCCGGTGCTGTGCCTCGAGAACCTCGTTCGGCTTCCGAGGCTGCACGCGCTGCTCTACGATATCGGCGCGCGGCCGACGTATCTCACAACGTATTCGGTGTGCGCGGACCAGACCTGTGCAGCTATGCTTTCGAGATTTGCTCACGCAGACACGTGCGAGGTGGGTGCGCACCTCCATCCGTGGGACACTCCGCCGTTCCTTCCTGACGATGGCAGAAGTGGACCGAAACCGTTTCCTACGGAGCTGGAGCCGGATGTCCTGCGGGCGAAGCTCGGCAGCCTGACGGATGCAGTGAGTGAACGAGTCGGCATCCAGCCGCGGTCATATCGGGCAGGCCGCTGGGGGATGGACGGCCCTGGCTTGCGACTGATCGAGGAGCTGGGCTACCGGGTGGACAGCTCGGTGACCCCGATGATGTCGTGGGCGCATCAGCCGGGGCAGCAGGAGGGCAGCCGCGGGCCGTGTTTCACGTTTGCGCCCAGAGAACCCTACTATCCAGACCGTGGGGACGTCAGCCGGCCCGGCCGGTCAGCGGTGCTGGAGGTGCCCATCTCCGTGGGGTTCCGCGCGCGCATACTGGAGCGCTTCAGCGCCTGGTATCGGGAAGCGCCAGACGGTCCGCTCGTGGTGCGGCTCCTCAAGAAGTGGCCGATGCGGCTGGTATGGTTCCGTCCCACGTTTGCTTCGGCGCGGACCATGATCGCGATCGGAGAGCGCCTGCTGGCCCAAGGGTTCCCGGTTCTCAACATGGCGTTTCATTCGAGCGAGATGTTGCCGGGTGGCAGCCCCTACTTTCAGACTGAGGCCCAGGTGAACGCGTTTCTGCGCCGCATCGCGCAGACAGTAGCGTACTTCATCGGTCGTGGCGTCGAGCCCGCGACGCTGAGCGAGGTGCGACCCCCGCAGATGGCTGAGAGGGGCTCGAAGCGATGGTAGCCCGGACGGCAACTCCCCTGGTATTCGTGCTGAGCAGGTGGGGCCTCGGCGGCATGGAGCACATGACCTACGAGATCGCCAAAAGGCTGGATCCGGCCAGGTACCGGCCGGTCCTTTGTTTCCTCAGGTCGCCGAATGGTGAGGGCGAGTTCGGGGACTACCGGGGGCTGCTGCACGGCAAGTGGGACGTTGCCGTGGTGAGTCGCCTTCGGGCGCTGTTCCGACAGGAGAGGCCGGGTGCGGTCTTCGCCCTCGGCAGCGGAGACGCGGCGTTCTGGGGTCGAGTAGCGGCGAAGTTGTCGCGCCTGCCCACGGCGTGGTGGATCCACTCGATGCGTGACAACGTCGGCAGGATGAATCGCTCGCTTGCGCGTTGGACCGATGCCGTGGTGGCTCTCTCACCCAGGCACAGCGCCTTCGTGACAGAGCATTTCGGGATCGCCTCATGCAAGATGGAAGTGGTGCAGAACGGCGTAGACTGGGCCCAGTATCAGAGCGATGATCTCCGCGAGGCGACGCGACTCGAGCTTGGCCTGGAGCCGGAGATGCGGGTGGTCGGCACCGTAGGGGGCCTCCGCCCGGTGAAGGGATACGAGGTTCTGATACGGGCGGCTGCCCAGTTGCTCTCACAGCAGCCGCGCGTCCGCCTGGTCATGGTGGGCGACGGCGAGCAGCGCCAGTATCTGGCTGAGCTGGTCCGATCCGAGGGCATCGCCGACCGGGTGCTGTTCCTGGGGGCGCGGCGGGACGTGCCGCGGCTGCTGTCGGCATTCGATGTGTTCGTATTGAGCTCGCACTCCGAGGCGTTCCCGGTTTCGGCGCTGCAGGCTATGGCCGCCGGACTGCCGGTGGTCGCCACAGATGTGGGATGTCTGTCGGAGATCGTGCAGCCGGAGACGACAGGCCTCCTGGTGCCGCCGGGTCGGCCGGAGGCGCTCTCACACGCGCTGGGCCGACTGGTGCAGGATCGCCACATGTCACGTGAGATGGGTCAGCGAGGACGAGAGGTCGTACGGGAGAGATTTCCCATCCAGAAGTCCGTGCAGCAGTTCCAGACTCTCGCTGATAGGCTACGCCAATGACAGCGCGGAACCCGGATCGGTCACACCGGCTGGAGATTCTCGCCATTCGGGACAGCCGGTCGAGACTGGTCGCGCTATGGCCGCTTTGCCACTGCCGGGTACAGCGCCTCGGCCTCTCCGCGCTTCGTCTGCTGGGGACCGGACACGGGGTGCGGAGGGTCTTCCCGATCTCAGCGCGGCGGGCGGTGCCGACCTCGCGCGCCCGTCGCGGCCGGCGCGCCACCCTCGGCGGTCGCGTGTAGCAGCGGATATGAGATGGCTATGAGCCGAGGAACAGACCGTCGCGGCAAGACAGATATCTGCTTCGTCTCGCTCGGCTGGTCGGTAGCGAAAATCGCTGCAGGCCGCAACTCAGAGTCGACCGGCGGCGCCGAGTTGCAGGTCGGTCGGCTCACGCAGTTCATGGCGGAGGCGGACTATCGCGTCGCGCTGCTGGCGAGCTTCAGCGCGAACGCGCCGGGGATAGCGGAGGAACTCCGCGAACGGGGTGTCTATCTGGTCGCCACGTACCGAGAGGGCCGGATTCCCGTCCTGCGATACTTCTACGCGACCATCCCGAGGTTCTGGAGCGCGCTGAAGGAGGCAGATTCCGGTCTCTACTACGTGCGCGGATCGACCGGACTCGTCGGAGTGGCGGCGGAGTTCTGCCGCCGCTACGGCCGCCGACTCGTTTTCGCCGTTTCCTCCGATCAGGACGTCGATCCCGAACTGATCCACAGGCGGTTCCATCGGTCTGATCGCGCCCTGTATCAGTGGGGGCTTCGGAAGGCCGACGCGGTTGTCGTTCAGACACACGTTCAGCGGGAGATGTTGAGGCGCCACTGGGGCATCGAGGGCATTCTCATCCGCAGCTTGTACCTACGGCCGCCGGCCCCGCCGTCAGACGCTCCGAGGGAGTATGTGCTGTGGGCCGGCCGGACACGTCGGATCAAGCGTCCGGAGTTGTTCCTGGAGCTTGCGCGGCGCATGCCTCATCTGCAGTTCGCCATGGCCGGGCAGCGAGAAATGCACGGCGAAGAGGATTTGTATCGGACCGTGCTCGAGGAGGCGGCGACGGTGCCGAATCTGCGTGATCTCGGAGCTCTCCCGTTCGCAGAGATGGCGGACTGGTATGATCGGTCCTGGGCGTTCGTCAACACATCGGCTACTGAGGGATTCCCGAATACGTTCCTCGAGGCGTGGGACCATGGTCTTCCGGTGATAGCGACAGTGGACCCGGATCACTTAGTGAGTGAGGGGGGCCTCGGCTACTACTGCGAGACCGTCGAACAGATCGCAGACCGGTTGGAGATGCTCCGCAGGAACCCAGCGCTGCGAGAGGAGATTGGGGCGCGGGCGCGCTCGTATGTGGCGGCCGAGCACCAGAAAGAGCGGATCGTCGCGCAGTACACTGAACTGATCTCTTCCCTGCTGAGCGGCCGGGCGAGGGCTCACGAGGCGGTACGGCCATGAGCGCTGGATCTGGACCACTGATGGAGCCAAGATCGATGTCGCTGACGACGAAGGTCATTGATACCATCGCCGGGATGCGAGAGATCCGCACGGCTTACGACGAGATCGCGGCTGCGTGCGACGCCCCACCATTCGTGAGTTGGGATTGGCTCTACCGATGGTGGGAGACCGCGGCACAGGGGTACCGAATAGAGATCCTCACTTTCTGGGCGGGGTCGGAGCTGCAAGGCGCGCTGCCGCTGATGCAGGTCAAGTACGGACTCCGACGCGGGATGATGCGCGAGCTTCGATTCGCCTCCGACTGCGTGGTCGCCTCGCCAACGTACATGGACCTGCTAGCCCGGCCGGGGGCAGAGAGTGCCTGTCTGGGCAGCGCGTTCGAGCACCTTGCCGCGGACCCGGGTTGGGACCGGATGGAGTTGTGCCGGCTGCGCGCCGACAGCCCCAGCATTTCGCTCCTGTGCCGGGCGGCCGTCGAGCACGGGTTCCGCGCGGAGATCAGGCCATATGTCTCCTGTCCATATGCCAATCTCCCGGCGACCTTCGACGAATATCTGAGCGGGCTCAGCAGCAACCGACGGAAGAAGACCAAGTACGAGCGCAGGCAGTTGAGCCGGAATCACGCCACCCGCTTCGTGCGTTGCACAGACGCCGATGCCATCGACGCTCTGCTCGAGAAGCACTTTTCGTGGAAGGCGGAGCGTATGCAGCGTCTGGGGAAGTGGACGCAGTACACCGACCCCGCGTTCCGCCGCTTCACCCGGAGCGTCGCCCATGATTTCCAGGACAGGGGCTGGCTTCGTCTCTGGTATCTCGAAGTGGACGGCGAGCCGGCCGCGATCGAGCACGTGATCGTCGCGAATTCCACCTGCTATTTGAAGAGCCACAGCTATGATGAGCGATGGATGAAGCAGCGCATCGCCGACGTGTCGCTCGGCTTCTGCATAGAGAGCGTGATAGAGGAAGGGGTCCGCGTCCTTGATTTTCTCTCCACGCCCGCGGCCGAAAAGTTCCATTACGCCAGACATGTCGCACAGGTGCTGAAGCTCACACTGTACCGCCCAAGGCTTCGCAGCCTGTGCTTTGAGGCGCTGGCCCACGTCGGTGCTCTTCCGATGGCGTCGCTGAAACACCTGCGCACCGGTCGCGCCTCCGCGCCGGAGCCAGCCCCGGCCGCGGCAACAGAGTCATAGCGCCGGTGTGCGCCCACCTCTGAACAGGAAACCGGTTGCTTGTCTGGCCGTCTGCAGAAGGCGGCTGGGCGTTCGGATTCTGAGTGATTATTGGGCAATCTGAGGAATAGTTTCCTGGGGAAACTACGTGGGTATCTGATTTGCATCACGCCGGGAGGGATGCTATGGCTATGGGTAGGGACCACGGTATGGCGGCGCGCCGCGCCGCTTGGTCACGCTGGGGACCCATGAACGTTGTGAAAGTCGCTCCGCTGTTCGCTGCCGTTGCCCTTGCGTCGGTGCTCTGCTTCAGTCGCGCTGACGCCCGTGTGCTCCGGGCGCACACCATCGAAGTTCGTCTCTTCAAGGACCTCACCTCTCTCAGTTGGTTCGCGAGCCACTATGACTTCGCGCTCCTGTACGAGTTCCCGAACTCGACCGGGTACTTCCAGGCCGAGACGCTCAAGAAGTACAACCCCAACATGAAGGTCGTCGGCTACAAGGACGCGCACTTCCTGCAGACGACCGACCCCGGGTGGACTGTCTACAACGGCAACTACGCTGGCATTCAGACTCAGCTCGCGCAGGCAATCGGTACCAGTGACACCACCATACAACTGACGAACGCGAGCGCATTCCCGACCAGCAGCTTCTGGATCAAGGTCGACAACGAGACCATCGAGATCGCCTCGCGCTCCGGCAACGCTCTCACGGTGAAGAGCTACGGCAGCGGCGTCACCGGCCGCGGCATTGCAACCATCCGGGCGGCGGACGGCGGCGGAAACTGGGCCGCGGCGTCGCACAGCGCGGGCGCCGCCGTGTACCTGCCGAAGGAAGACTACTTCCTCCACGACGTCGCCACCGGCAGTCGGCTCTACTACAGCAGTTACGGCTGCTACCACATGGACGTCTCCAACCCGAAGTTCCGCAGCGACTGGGCGCAGGAAGCGCTGAAATGGGTTTCGACCTACTTCAACTCCAGCACCAGCGGCCTCGACCCCGCCGGGCCGCACTTCGACGGGATTTTCGCGGACGATGTATGGATCGACATCGCCTACGCTCAGAATACGAGCAAGATGGCACGGGTGAAAGACGATCAGTACGGCAGCATCGCGCAAGCGAAGGTCAATTCGTTCCACAGCGACATGCTCGCGCACGTCACGAACATGAAGCAGGTGCTGGGCAGCTACATCCTGATCGAGAACAGTGGGAGTGATGTATCGGAGGATTACGTCGACATTGCCGATGGGGCGATGCACGAGGAATGGATGCATGCGGCCTGGTGGTCGAGCACGGCCGATCCGGCGGAAAGCACCTGGCTCAACAACATCGGCTCGATGCAGATCGTGTCGGCGAAGGGCAAGTACTACCTCGCCCAGGACAACCTCAACTATTCCGGCCTCCCCGCGGGCCGGGATACGCAGGTGTTCAAGTTCGGCTTCGCGTCCTATCTGCTGGCGACGAACTCGGTTTACCCGAACAGCAGCAAGACCAGCTTCCGGCATAGGCCCTACGTCGATACGACTCAGCCCGTGTACTACCAGAACTACTACTACGCGTGCTACGACTTCGATCCGGGGGTCCCGCTCGCGCCGTACTACATCTTCTACCAGGACAAGACGAAGGGGATCGACGTCTACGGGCGGGACTACACGAACGTGATCGCGCTCGTGAACCCGTCGAGCGAGAGTGCCAGCCCCAGCTCGTCATTGGACGCTACCGTGTCGCTCCCGGGAACGTTCCAGGAGTTGCAGCCCGACGGAACCCTGGGTCCCTCGGTTACTTCGGTTACGGTCAAGAACAAGTACGGTGTGGTGATGGTGCGCACGAAGCCTATAGGATCTCCGATTGTGTCGCTTCAGCAGACCATCGACAAGCTGACGGCCCCTCCTGGGGGCACGGTCACCTATACCTTCGTCTACAAGAACACCGGGACCGTATCTGCCACCGCGTTCGGCATAACAGACGTGCTGCCGAGCCAGGTTAGCTTCATCGCGGGCAGTGCAAAGCTGAATGGGACGGCGGTCGTGCCGGACCCGATCCTGCCCGACGGCAAGACCGTGCAGATGCCAGTCGGCGATCTCGCTGGCGGCCAGCAGGGGACGTTCGTGTTCCAGGTGCTGGTCCACTAGAACCACTGAAATGGATGACGGAACTGACGCGAGGGCGGCTTTCGCCGCCCTCGCGTTTTGGCACCCTGCGATTCTGGCTAGCGCAACTGCTCCGCGATCAGTACCTTGCCGCGGTCGGTGATCCTGAGGTGTCCTGTCGGGGCGCCAGATTGCGAGAAGGTGGCCTCGTACTCCCGCCCCTGCGCCAGCACCCTGACGCCGATCTCTCCCGAAGCGTGTATCAGCGTGACAGCGCCAGGTGCGGCGATATCGGTCGAGCCCGCCTGAAGCACGTGAAGGAACAGGTCTTCCTGTGACGGCAGCGACGGCGAAACCTCGACTCGCCACGCGCCGGCCTCCGGCGGCCACTCCGTCTTCTCCAGCGACGGCCAGTCCCGGCCGTCCACCCATCGTTCCTTCCCGTGGCCGCCGACGGTGGTGATCGTCGGCGACTGCGGCAGGACCGTTCTGCATATGAGGGTGGCATCGCCATTGGTGACGCGGATGAGGTTGCCCTTCACGTCCGGCTCGCTCACGGTGTGCAGCAGCCACGCTTTACGGAAGCTCGCATCCGTAGCGGAAACCTGGTCGAAGATGACAAAGAGGTCGGGCGGCAGATAGAGGAAGTGGCGGAGGAACCGTTTCAGCTTCTTCGGACTGTATGATTTCGTCGCGTCGCCCACCGCATAGGTAAACAAGGGCTGATGCGCGTATGCGACTATGCGCCCAGCGTCCCACCGGTTACCCGGCGTCAGCTCTTCCACCCGCTCCGGGAACTGCGGCCGCATCTGGCCGCCGTCGTTTGCGCCCTTCGGCTCACCGCCGCCCCAGGCGCCGTCGGGGAAGGTCTCGCTGGGGTCGTACACGGTGATCGTATTGTGCGCGATGGTACGCGAGTAGTAGTTCGCCCGGTACTTGTCATCGATTCGCTCGCCGTAGGCATTGATGCCGGGATCGATGGCAAGCAGGCCGCCCTTGTGAATGGTGAAGGAGTTGTTGTCGAGGTGTTGGTGGCCGGTGATCACCGGCCCGCACTGAAACGAGGCGAAGGTCGCGTCCGACTGCCACGAGGATCGCATCAGCACCCAGCCGAGGCCGTCGAAGCGTCTCGCCAGTGGGAGATCGTCAGGACCTCGAGGCGCGAGATCGGGGTCGCGCCAGAGGATGATGGGCCACAGGAACGTGTCATACCGACGCTCGATCTGGTCGCCCATCCACTGCGCGTGCCCGTCACGATACCGCGCGGCGAACAGATAGGCGTAGACATCGTCCGCCCCCCAGCGCAGATCCAGATCCGCATCGTCGAAGTGCTCCTGCATGCCATCGAACGGCCGGCGGCCGTAGATGTTCCAGAGGGCGAAGTATCTGGTCGCCGTGCACGTGGGGAATAGGTCCTCACCTGTCGCCGTTCTCCATGCTTCCATCACGTATGCCGCCGGCCGGGCATAGCCCCAGAGATCGTAGCCGTATCCCTCGTGCTGGCCGCCAGTGTCGTCCGCCATCAGGTTTGCCGCGGGGATGAGGTGCTGGTGTAAGTACTCGTCGCCCAGGCGCAGGAATTCAGCGACCCGCGGGTCATCCACGTCGCCGGCGAGGGCGGCGCCCGTGTAGACGAAGGGCCACACCTTCTCCAGCACAAAGTGGTTGTTGAAGTCGGAATGACGCCAGATCTTGTCGCGACAGTACTCGGCCATCCGCAGCATCGCGCCCGATATCTCCTGCCGCTGGGAGGCCGACAGCCCCGGATAGCACCAGTCGTACGCGAGCGCGAGGCCGAACAGCGCTTCCGGGGTGCCGTACTGGTCGAGCGTGTGGTTTCGTGCGATATTCTCGGCACGCGCGATGGTGGGACGCAGGTACTGCTCCTCGCCGGTAATGAGATAGACGAGTGCGGCCGTCCGGATGCCGCGCCCGTCTCCGTAACCGGGGTCGGAGGGCGGCTGCAGGGCCAGGTCCTTCATCCTCTCCCAAAGGTCCGGATAGGCCGCAACCTGCTTCCGGAGGCGCGGCAAGTCATCACCTGTCACCAGTAGGCGCGGATGGCCCGGTCGCACCTGCGGGAGCGGCTGGTTATCAGCGGCGTGGGCACGTAGCGTGAATGCCAGACCTATCGCAGCGATGGTGATCCAGCGCGAGATCTCGGCGATGTCCACTGGGGTACCTCCAATTCCTGTTGTGCCAGTCGCATGGGCGACGCCAGCTCGGCGGAAAGCGGCCTCAGCCTCACCGAGAACGAGGCCTTCTCCGGCCTGAGCAGGTATTTCTCAAGCGGCCCGGGGCCGCAGCTATTGCTGCCCAGCCCGTGGTGCGCGTGGTCGAGATGTACGATCGTCTCATCTCGCCGCACCAGTTCATAGGTGTGTGCGGCGCGGGCGAAGTCTTCGGGCGCGTAGTGGTGCGCGCTGACATTGACGGTCGGCATGCCGACCGCGAGCAGCCCAACGCCACGTATGTCGGTGATGACCGCCCAGCGCGCGTCGGACTTATTGCCATTGTCCTGGGGCATGATATAGGGCACGTATTGGTCCTGTACGGATCCGCTGTAGAGCCCGACGCGCGCGCTCTCTTTGCGGTCGATATAGCTCTCCTGCGGCCCGCGGCCGTACCACGTGAACCGATCGAACACCTCAGGCATTCGGAACTGGAGTCCGATGCGCGGCAGATCCGGCAGGCCCTCGCGCGGCGTGACCAGAGTCTCGATCACGATGTCACCGCTGCCATAGATCGTGTACAGGTACGCACAGCGGAAGGCCGGCGCCAGCGAGTGTGCGCCAAGAACCGACTCGACCTCTATCCGCACGCACTGAGACAACTTCTTCGTCACTGCTGCCCGGTCGACACGATGTGTGAGCCGGTCCAGGCCCGCCTGCCGCCACCGCCGTGCGATATGCACATCATTGTCCGTGGGCGCCCGCCAGACGTTCAGCCGCGGCCCTGCGGTCAGCAACGAAATGCCCTGGTACTCCCAACGGGAGATCGTCCCGTCCCACCGGCTGAATGTGACCCGAAAGTCACCGCCCTCGATGGCGATCTCCGCCTCTGATTCAGCCACGCTGAGGGACGGCAGGTTGCTGATGGTAATCTTCGGCGCAACGGCGTTCACCGGCAGCTCAAACTGGGCCCAGGCCACCTCGTGCCCTCTTGCCGCCCACAGCGTCTCTTGAGCGAGCGCGAAGCTCACATTGAGCCAGTAGACGCAGCCGGCCAGTGATCTGGGCGGCTCGAACGGCACAGTGAGCTCGGCGGCTGCGCCCGCGCTCACATCCAGCGCCGGCAGAACGCCCTGCTGGATAACCTCGTCATCTCTGAGCACCGACCAGGAGACCTCGAGGTGTCCGAGCGACACGAAGTCATATCGGTTGGTGACTCGCACCTTCCCACTCGCCAGATCGATGGGTTCCACATGCACCGGCTCGATGATCTTCTTGTACTCGATCAGCCCGCTGTGCGGGGCGCGGTCGGGAAAGTTGAGGCCGTCGATGCAGAAGTTTCCGTCATTCGGCTCATCCCCGAGATCACCCCCGTACGCGAACCACTCCTCGCCGGACTCGGTTTGCTGGCGGATGCCATGATCCACCCACTCCCAGACACATCCGCCCAGCAATCGCGGGTATCTGTAGATCGTCTCCCAGTACTCCTTCAGATTGCCGGGTCCATTGCCCATAGCGTGCGCATACTCGCACATGAAGAACGGCCGGGCGTCGTCGGTCCTCTTTCCTTCGTCTGCCAGCCGCTCGACCGTCGGATACATGGTACTCACCACATCCACCATGCGGGCCTCACCGGCGCTTTCGTAGTGGATAGGTCGAGTCGGATCAACGTGCCGGATGCAGTCAGCCATGGCGTCGTGATTCGGGCCATATCCGGATTCGTTGCCCAGAGACCACATGATGATAGAGGGATGATTCTTGTCTCGCTCTACCATCCGGCGCGCCCGGTCCAGGTGAGCCTCACACCACTCCGGGTCTTTCGCGAGCTGCGCCCAGTCGCCCGTCAGCTCGAACCCATGCGTCTCCAGGTCGGCCTCGTCGATCACATAGAGCCCGTACCGGTCGCAGAGGTCGTACCAGCGCGAATCGTTGGGGTAGTGCGACGTGCGCACGGTGTTGATATTGTGCTGCTTCATGAGCGTGATATCCCGGATCATCGAGTCCAGCGAGACGGCATGGCCCAGGTCCGGGTGCGTCTCGTGCCGGTTCACGCCCTTGAGCGTGATCGGCGCGCCGTTCACGAGGAACTCGACCCCCCTGATCTCGACCTGGCGGAAGCCGACACTGAACCGCTCGACCTCTGCGACCGCGCCGTCGGCGCCGACGAGCGATAGCAGCAAGGTATACAGGTGCGGCTCTTCCGCAGACCACTGCCGCGGGGACGCGATGCTGGTCGTCAGGGATAGCGTCCGTTCCTCGCCAGGTCCGATGGCCGACTCGCCGCCGATCTGTTCGCTCAAGAGATACTCTTCGCCGTCGTAGAGAGCGGCGTTGACGTGATGGACGGCGCTCTTCCCATCGCCATAGTTTCGCAGGGTCAGATGCAGGTCCAGCGTCGCGTCCTGGTACCTCTCGTCGAATCGCGTGCGGATGCGCACATCGCGAATATGCAGGCTGGGGGTCGCGAAGAGGCAGACATCGCGGAATATCCCGCTCATCCGCCACATGTCCTGATCTTCGAGGTAACTGCCGTCGGACCACTGAAACACCTGTACGGCGACCACGTTCTCGCCCGGTCGCAGGTGCTCCGTGACGTTGAACTCCGATGGCATGTGGCTGACCTTGCTGTATCCGACGGACCGGCCATTCATCCACACGTGAAAGGCCGAGTCGACGCCCTCGAACACCAGAAACACTTGCCGGCCCGTCCAGCCCACCGGCACGGTGAAGGTTCTGCGATACAGTCCGACCGGGTTCTCCTGGGGTACCCGAGGTGGGTCAACCGGGTACGGGTAGGCGATGTTCGTGTACACCGGAGTCCCATAGCCCAGCATCTGCCAGTTGCTTGGCACGGGGATGCGATCCCAGTCCGAATCGTCGAAGCCGCCGGTCTCGAACCCGGTCGGGGCCGACTGCGGAGAGCTGAGATAGCAGAAGCGCCACTCGCCGTTCAGCAGCCGAAAGAAGGGCGACGACCCGCGTTCTCCTGAGAGCGCTGTTTCCCCGTCCGGATACGGCACGAGGGTAGCGTGTGCCGGCTCCCGGTTTCTGTGAAGGAGCTGCGGGTTCTCCCAATCGTTCATCGATGTCTTCTCCAGAGGGTGTGCTGCGCGCGTGGGGGATTCATGTTGCCTGCGCGCTGACTCTGGCAGTTCGGTGGGCGCGCCGG
>JBEKKD010000002.1:0-45578 GCA_050010895.1 Armatimonadota bacterium | reverse complement strand
TGCTTTTCGCCCGGAGGCCACGGCCGCGATCACGGTGTCGGGACCGGTGGCGGCATCCCCGCCGGCGAATACGCCGGCCACGGCCGTCGCGCCGGTGTCAAGATCGCAGACAAGCGTGCCGTTCGGGTTCACCGCGATCCCCTCGAACTGGTCCTGAACATCCTGGCTGATAGCGTTGATGACCATATCGCACGGCAGCGAAAACTCGGTCTCCGTCACGGGGTCGGGACGGCGCCGGCCCGAGGCGTCGGGTGTGCCAAGGGTGTGGATGCGCATGCTGAGGCCGACAACGCGATTGCGCTTATTGAGAACTGCCGTCGGGGCCACCAGGTAGATGATCCGCACGCCCTCTTCCTCGGCATTGAGCACCTCGTCGGCCTCGGCGGGCATCTCGTCTCGCGTGCGCCGGTAGCAGAGAAAGACTTCCTTCGCTCCCAGGCGGACCGACGTCCTGGCCGCGTCGATCGCCGTGAACCCGCCTCCGACGACGGCCACGCGCTCGCCCACGGTCACTTTTCGCCCGCGGCGATAGGTGGTCAGGAAGTCCACCGCCGAGACAACCCCCTTCGCGTCCTCGCCCGGGACGTCCAGCCGCCGTCCCGCCCAGGTTCCAAGTCCCAGGAAGGTGGCGTCGAAGCCATCTTCGGAGAGGCTGGTGAGAGTGAAGTCCTTGCCAAGGCGAGCATTGCACTTCACTTTCACACCCAGCGCCTTCAGCGCATTGATCTCGGCATCCAGCACGTTCTCCGGCAGGCGGAAGCTTGGTATGCCGTAGCGCATCATCCCGCCGGGCTTCTTTTCGGCCTCGAAGACCGTGACCGCGTGGCCGGCGCGGGCGAGATCCCAGGCGCACGCTATTCCGGCCGGACCTGAGCCGACGACGGCGACGTTCTTTCCGCTGCCCGGCAGGCGATCCACCTCGGGCTTCCAGCCCTGCTCGGCGCCATATTCGAGCACGAAGCGCTTGATGTCGCGGATGCGAATGGGATCGTCAATGTCGCCCCGCGTGCAGGCCGTCTCGCAGGGATGCGCGCAGATGTACCCGCAGACGGATTGCAGCGGGTTCTTGGATGTGATCAGGCGATACGCTTCCGTGAATTCGCGATCCGCGACCTTCTGAACGTAGGCCTGCGCCGGCACCTGGTTCGGGCAGGCGAACTTGCATGGGGCCGAAAGCTGCGGATTCTTGACTCGCCCGTGGCCGGGATAGAGGGTCAGGTCCTCGGAGGAGGTCACTTCCTCCACGAGCAGATCGCGCATCGCCCCCCAGTCGGCAAAATTCATCTTGTCGAGGTACTGCACGACGCCCTCAGCGATATCGCCGACGATGCCGTATCCGTGCACCAGCACCCCGGTGCAGATGCCGATGAGATCCGCTCCGTAGAAGGCCATTTCCACCGCATCCTGCCAGGTCTCGACACCCCCGGTGGCTATCGCCCTGACGTGCGGACCGCCGCGCTTGCGGATCTCGAAGACATCGCGGAGCGCAAGCGGCTTCGCCCATGGGCCGGACATGCAGCTCAGGGAGACTTGCTCCTGGAGGTGGTAGATCGCTTTCTTCGGGTTCCAGATATCGACCGGCGGGATCGCCAGCCGATTCGCATTCGAGCCGACTGCCACCGCCCCAGCGTCGTAAGCGGCCTTGGCGGAGAAGGGCAGCTTCGCGCCCTCGGGACTGAGCTTCACGAACACGGGGATGGAGACCGCTGCCACCGTGGCCTTGACGATCTCGCTTACGGCCTCCGGAATCATGCCCAGAGAGGCGCCGCTTATGGGTCCGCCCTCGTGCGCCTCGCCGGTCAGCGCCACATTGAAGGACATGTTCGGGCAGCCCATGTTCAGCTCGAGCACGTGGCACCCGGCCCGCTCGAACACCTTCGCCATGTTCACCCAGCCCTCGACGCCCTTCTCGCCGGTGTAGCTGTAGTTCGCCATGATCACGAAGTCTTTGCTCACCCGGGGCAGCGAGTCCTGAACCAGTTGCACCGCCTGGTCGAGAGCAAGGCGCTTCTCGGCGGTGAACGAGAGGAAGCCCTGCGGCTCGAAGTAGCCATACCGCGGCTCGCGGTTGATGTATGGCGGAGGGTCGAACGTGAGCTTGATGGACGCCCCGGACCAGCCCAGCTCGCATCCGCGGGCAAGCTGGTCCGCGGAGTGGGTGGTCGGCCCGGAGGCGAGGAAGAACGGGTTCTTGAACCTGACCCCGGCAATAGTCACAGCCAGGCGCGGATCGATGGTGGCGCTGCTCATGAACGGCACTCCTTCGTGATAGCCGCTGACAAGAAAGAGGTGCGCACCCGATTCGTGCGCACCATACGGGAGACGTCTTATCATAACATTTCGAGCAATGCCGCCGCTAGACCTCGCGCTGACCGAGGCCGGGTAAACCAGTGGAGGAGATACCCGGCCGGCAGTCGAACTTGCCTGCACCATCCTCAGAGGTAGCACCCATATGGGAGACTTCAGGATCAAGCCCGCCGGCGGCCAGCTCGATGCCGCGGCTCTGGGCGAAGTGATGATGCGCATCGATCCCGGCGATATCCCCACCCGGCGGGCGCGGTCGGCTCGCATCTGGCACGGCGGCGGAGAGACGAACGTTGCCGAGGGACTGAGTACGTGTTTTGGGCTCAAGACGGCCGTCATCACCGCCCTGGTCGACGATGGAATCGGGCGGAACATCGAGCTGCAGTTGAAGGAAGCCGGAGTCGATACTTCGCACATCATCTGGTTCAACACCGGCGGCAAGGGCGCGCACGCCACCGATGGCAAGGGGACGCTGCACAACGGCATCAACTTCACCTGGGCCGGCAAGGGCGTGCTGCCGTCGGTGACGGAGTACTACCGGGCGCACACGCCGGTCCGGGAGCTGAAACCCGGCGACGTAGACTGGAAGGCTCTCTTCGGCGAGGGAGTGCGCTGGTTCCACACGGGCGGCATCTACACGCTGATCTCGCCGACGTCATCCCACCTCGCGCTGGAGGCGATGAAGGCCGCGGGCGAGAGCGGCGTCTTTCGATCTTTCGATCTGAACTATCGCTCCAAAGTCGAGCCGAGCAAAGACCGTGCGCGAGAGATCAACCGCAGCATCGTCCCGTATACGGACTTCCTGGTCGGCAATCAGAGCGACTTCTTCGACGCGCTGGGATACGAGAGCCGCAAAGTCGCCACCACGGACTCGTTCGATATCTGGCTCACCGCCTATCAGGAGATGCTGCGCCAGGTCGCGAAGGATTACCCGAACCTCAAGATCATCGGCACCCAGTTGCGCGCGGCGACCACCGCCGACCGCATTAGCTGGGGCGCCGTGCTCTACGATGTCGCCGAGGACACGATGCACCAGGCTTCCGTGCGCGAGAGTATCGAGATCGCCGATCGCACCGGCGGCGGCGATTCCTTCATGTCCGGCGTCGCCGCGGCGCTGATGAAGGGCAACGGCCCGGATGTCGCCGTGGAATGGGGCGCCGCCCACGGCATCCTGGTTCAGGAGACGCCCGGCGACACCACCATGGTGACGCAGAAGGAAGTGGAAGCGGAGGTCGCCCGCGCGAAGAAAGGCGGAGGCGTCAGCGCTCTGCGTTGAGCCCCCCAATTGTCATCCTGAGCAACGCGAAGGATCTTGTCGGTGTCTTTGGAGGAACGGCATGGCTGACTACAGACGAGATCGCGCCCGCGTCGATGCGGCGCTGAGGAAATCCGGTGTCGTGGTGGTGATGAACCGCGACCACGTGAAGACGCCCGAGGACCTGGTCACCACTATGTGGGAGGTGTATCAGGCCGGCCTGGTTGCCGAATGCACCTTCCGCATCGACGAGGCCATCATACGGGAGGCGATGAAGGAGCTGGTGAAGCGCCGCGCCGAGGCCCCGGCGGATGAGCCGTTCGTGCTCGGCGTGGGCAGCGTCATCAACCCCAGGGAACTCGAGGCCGCGATCGGTATGGGGTTCGACATGGTGGTCGCTCCGGCGAACGTCATGGGCGGCTATGGCGAGGGGATAGAGGCGGTGCGGATGGCACGCAACGCAAACGTCGCCATCGCGCCGGCAGTGCTGTCGCCATCGGAGCTGCAGTACTTCATCGAGCGCAGCGACGGGCTGGAGCCGGACTGCGTGAAGATCTTTCCTGCGGGCGTGTATGGCCCTAGCGGCGTCGCCGACCTGCTCGCGCCCTATGTGCGGGACCGGCACAAGGGCCGCATCATCATGCCGACTGGTGGCGTCAACAACGAGACCGGGCCGCAGTTCCAGGAGAGCATCAGCAAGCGCGGCTACTTCCCGGTGCTCGGCATGTCGGCGCCGCTGTCCCTGGTCGCGAAAGAGAAGAAGCCGGGCGATGTGGACACGATCCGCAAGTCGCTGGCTGAGTTCCGGGCGAAGTTCAAGCCGTACCAGGCGTAGCTGAATTGGGCAGGAGCTCCAGTCGCTTCCGGCGACTTGCATCCTCCCTGATATTGTTTGAAAGGTTCTCCTATGTGCAAAGCTGACAATCTCTTCGATATCACCGGCAAAGTCGTCGCGATCACCGGCGCGGCTGGCGTGCTCTACGGGACGGTTGCCCGCGAGCTGGCCACGCGCGGCGCAAAGGTGGCGCTGCTTGATCTGCTCGGCGATAAGGCGCAGGAATTCGCCGACCAGATCAAGGCTGACGGCGACGAGGCCCTCGCCGTCGCCTGCAACGTGCTCGATCCCGCGAGCATCCAGAGCGCGCTGGATGCAGTCCTGAAGTCCTATGGGCGTGTGGACGTCCTGATCAATGGGGCTGGCGGCAATCGCGCCGGCGCCACCGTACCCCGCGACGGGAAGTTCACCGATCTCGTGCTGGAGGAAGTGGACAAGGTCTTCGCGCTGAACTACAAGGGCACGTTCTTGCCCACGCAGATCTTCTGCAAGTATTTCGCTGAGAAGGGCAAGGGGATCGTCGTCAACACTTCCTCCATGTCGGCCATCACCCCGCTGACGAACGTGCCGGGGTACTCGAACGCGAAGGCCGCGGTGACGAACTTCACGCAATGGCTGGCAGTTCAGGCCAAGGTGGACTTCCCTGACGCCGAGATCCGCGTGAATGAGATCGCGCCCGGCTTCCTGGACACCACCCAGAATCACCGCCTCCTCTTCGAGGCCGATGATAAGACGCTGACCCCGCGGGGGCACTCCATTATCGCCAAGACGCCGTTCGGGCGGTTCGGCGACCCCAAGGAGTTGCTCGGCCCGATCTTGCTCCTCATCTCCGATGCCGGAAGCTTCCTTCACGGGACCACTATCGCCATCGATGGCGGCTTTTCGATCTACTCCGGCGTAGGACCCCTGGACGAGAAGAAACCGAAGGCGGCGGGCTAGCTGCCTGCAGAACCTGGTCTGAGACGAGCGGCGCTGCCGGCCGGGGCGCTGATAGATCGCGTCTGCCGACGCTCCGCCCGCTCACCAGAGGGGAGGAAAGCAATGCCTCGCTCAGCGTTCCTGACGGCTCTGGTTCTTGCGTTTACGGCAGGCGCGGTCTGTCCCGCCGTCCCGGCCCAATCAGCCAGCACCACAGATGGCCTTTCGCTGCAACTGCAGGCGGGCCAGCTTGTGGGATTGCGGGTTGGCCGCCAGACTCTCGCGGCGCGGGGGGTCGGCGGCTTCTATGTGCAGCCATACCAGGCCGTGACCGGCCCGGATCTGCTTCGAGAACAGGGAATCGCCGGCATCCCCGCGCCCCTGCCGCGGTCCTTCGCCGTCGACACGAAGATGACGCGGCGCGGCAGACCGACTCTCACGATCAGGTTGCCGGAAACGAAGGCTGGGGATTCCGGCGAACTGGAGCTTCACGTCGATCAGGTTCAGCCTCATCGCGTCTACCTGATCCGGTTCGCGCATCGCGGAGAGCGACTGGCGGGCGAGTACCCTCCCATCCTGCACATTCGGCAATCCGATCCGAATGGCCAGCCGGTCACATCGCAGCTCAACGTGGATTTGCCTGCCGGCACCTATGACTGGAAGGAAGAGGTCATCCCTGTCCCGGCCGTCGACCGCGCCGCCAGCTTCACCCTGATGCTGCACCACCCGAGCGGCTCCGGTCAATTCTGGATCAGCGAGGTGACAGTCACTGAAGTCAGGCAGCAGCCGGCCATGCCTGTCGTGGGGACGTGGACCGGAGGCGTCGAGCCCCAGTTTACCGGCACCGTTCCCGATACGCCGATCGTGTTGAGCGCGCGCGCATCGGCATTGATGAGCGGCATGACGATCCGGACCACGCTCTCGGTCCCCGCCTCGTGGCTGAAGAAGAACCCGACCGCCCTCACCGTCAGCTTCCGCGTCCCTCTCGCGGCCGTCGGCTGGCGCTGGGGAGACTCCCTCCGCGGCGAGCGCCAGATCGAGGCCAGAAGGAGCTACTCCGACTATCAGCTCATCGGGCGGCGGCAGTACCGAGAGGTTTCGCGGTTTCCGATGGCCGCGATTGCGGGCCCGGATCACGGGATCGCCCTGATGGCGTCGCTGAAACCTGTCATCCTGAGCCGGTTTCGGTACGACGCCGATGGATATCTCTGCGGCGAATTCGACCTCGCGGTCGTCGACCGAGGCCTGGGAGCGACCGAGGATGTGAGCTTCTGCTTCGATATCGTACGCTTCGAGCCGAGGTGGGGCTACCGCTCGGCACTCTCCGCGTACTACACGCGCTACTCCGACCTGTTTTCGAGTACGGCCAAAGAAGGCGGGTGGTGGATCGGCCCGAGCGACACGCTTCAGAGCCTCCAGGACTTCGGGCTTCAGTACGCGGAGGCTCACTTTGCCGGGCCCGAGCCGACCAAAGCCAACAACGGGATGGGCATCTACACGTGCTCGTACAGCGAGCCCTGGATGTGGCGGATACTGGCGAGCGAAGAGAACGATCTCGCGCTCGTGAAGCCCGTCAGCGCCTACCTGCCCGAGATCGAGCGTGATGCCAAGCTGCCTCTCACGGTTATGGACACCCATGACTATTGGACCGCTCCCACGCGGGAATCCGCGCGTGCCTTCCTGAATTCCGCAGTGTTCGGAGATGATGACACGTACTTGGAGAACGCCGCGCGCACGTACCAGGGCACATACATCGAGATGAACACGTCGTGCCTGCCGAACGTATGCAGCTCGCGCTGGGGCGACAGCAACCGCGGCATGCTCTCCTACCGCTACGAGACGCTCGCGGATGCGGATCGGTGTGCAGCCGGTGGTGCGAAGCTGGAGGGAGTCTACTTCGACTCCGTCGGCAACTGGTCCGACATTGCGGCAGAGGACCACTGCGATGACCATTTCCCGTTCGCCGCCACCCCGCTGACGTTCAGCTATTCCACGGGCACGCCGGTGGTCTCCGGTCTGGCGGCGATGTCGGAGTACATGGACTTCATCCGGCGCAAGGGCTATGTCACGATGGCGAACTCCGACAGCGTCTATGCCGGGTATGCAGCGCCCTATCTCGATATGATCGGCGCGGGTGAGAATTTCGACGATGACGCGGCCTCCGATGAGGCGCTCAGCCACGACCGCGCGGTGGCGTTTCGCAAGAGCGTCAGCTTCGGCAACTCCGGCCTGCTGCAGGCATCGCAGCAGGAGGCGGTCGCGCGGTTCAAGCTGCTGCTCTTCTATCACGTCTACCCAGGCATCTTCTTCTCCGATGCCGAATCCCTGGAACGCGTTCGTCCGCTGTACCGGCGCTTCATCCCGCTGATGCGCGACATGGGCCGCGCCGGATGGGAGCCGGTGCCATGGGCAGCTACCGAGGGCGCGCCGCTATGGGTGGAACGCTATGGGCCGAGCAGAGACGGTCGCGCCTACTTTGCCGTTCGGAACCCGACTGATTCGACTCAAGCCACGACTCTTGCAGTCGAGGCTTCGGGTTTCGGACGCCCGGTCAGCGCGAGCGTGCGCGTTGTCGACGCGCTCAGCGGCAAACCACTGGACCCTCGGCGGTCGGTGAACAAGCTGACGATTCCGGTTTCGGTTCCCCCGCGAGATACCGCGGTGGTGCGAGTGGACTGGCCCGGTTAGCAAACGGGGCTGGAGAAAGAAGGAGCTTCGTAATCGTGAAGATCGCGATCGTCGGCGGCAGAACCATAACTCCGCTCGAGGAATTCGAGCAGGCCGATGTGCTGATCGAGGACGGCACGATAGTCGCCGTCGGGCCCGGAGTCGCCGCGGGCGCCAGGTGCGAGCGGGTCGACGCGACGGGTCGCATTGTTGCCCCGGGATTCGTCGACATCCATATCCACGGCGGCGCGGGCCATGACACCATGGACGGCACGCGTGAGGCCGTTGAGGGGATCGCCGCGTATGTCGCGACCCACGGCGTGACGTCGTTCTGTCCGACCACCATGACCGTGGCCGCGGACGATATCATGGCGTCCATACGCGCCGTCGACGAGTGCCAGCGGAACCCGGTCACGGGCGCGCAGCCACTCGGCGTTCATCTCGAAGGCCCGTACATCAATGCCGCGAAGAAGGGTGCTCAACCGGAGCAGCACGTGCGGACCGCAACGACCCTGGATTACGAGCGCTTCTTCTCCCTGGGCAACGTCCGCCTGATCAGTCTCGCGCCCGAGATCGATGAGAACCAGGCGCTGATCGGCTATGCCCGCAGCCGCGGCGCGGCGGTCGCCGTCGGCCATTCGTCGGCGAGCTTCGAGCAGGTGGCGGAGGCCGTGAAGCTGGGCGTGAACCAGTCCACGCATACGTTCAACCAGATGGAGGGCATCCACCATCGCAAGCCCGGTACGGTAGGCGCGGCGCTGATGCTGGATGATGTGTACGCGCAGTTCATCGCCGATGGCATCCATCTGCACCCGGCGATCGTGAGTATGATCGTCCGTCTCAAGGGACCGGAACACGCGGTGCTCGTCACCGACGCCATCCGCGGCGCCGGAATGCCGAACGGGGAATACGAGCTGGGCGACCAGCTCATCGTGGTGAAGGACGGCGCAGTCCGCCTCGCAGACGGTACCCTTGCCGGCAGCACTTTGGCCATGGATCAGGGCGTGCGCAACACCACGGCATTCACCGGTCGGCCGCTGCGTGAGTGTATCCGGATGGCAACCCTGACCCCTGCCCGTTCTATCGGCGTCTCGAACCGCAAAGGCAGCCTGGAACCTGGGAAGGACGCCGACATCGTGCTGCTCACGTCGCGCCTGAAGGTTGCCGCGACAATGGTGATGGGAAAGCTGGCGTATGAGGCCTAGCGCCGCTCCTCACGGCGGCGGCAGTGGCATGTCGTGGGCGACGGGGCGATCTACTCCGGCCGCATCGGAGGCGCGGGGCCAGACATCTTGAGCAGTGCGAGGCCGTAGTTGGAGCCCACACCCGGGATCGAACCGGGGACCTTATCCTTACCAAGGATACGCTCTGCCGACTGAGCTATGTGGGCTCGTGATGCACGGCGGCTTGTGGGAGAGCCCAACTTCGGGCTCTCTCGTTCTCTTCGTTCAGGCAGTGGCCAATCCTGCCTCTGGACGGTGGGCGGGGAAGGATTCGAACCTCCGTAGGCTTCGCCGACAGATTTACAGTCTGCTCCCTTTGTCCAGCTCGGGCACCCGCCCGTTCCTCGATCACGACCGTAGCGCCCTTCCCGGCCGCGCTCGATGGTAACACCCCTACATGGCATCGTCAAGATCACGCGATCCAAGACGGGAGAGGGGGCGGATGGATGAATGGTTACGCGCACAACGCTGTCGATCTTGATTCCCTTTTCCTTGACCCTTGGGAGATCGAGGTGCTATGCTCACGACAATTTCCCGATCGCGGAGACGCCCATGCTTCGATCTGTCCGGATCTGTTGCGCGTTGAGCCTGCTGCTCATGTTGAATGCTCGTGCCGCGTATTGCTTGAAGACCCCGATTCTGCCAGTGAATCAGATTCATGCAGGGCAGCGCGCAACCGCGAAATCCGTCTTTCGCGGCACCAGGATCGACTCGTTCCACCTCGAGATTATCGGGGTGATGCATAAGTTTGAGGGCACGCGCAACATCATCCTCGCCCGGATCCTCGATGGTCCCGTTGTTGCCAGAAAGAGCGGCATCATCCAGGGGATGAGCGGCAGCCCGGTCTACATCGACGGCAAGCTTATCGGCGCCATCGCGTACGGATGGTCGTTCAGCAAAGAGCCCATCACGGGGATTCGGCCCATCGAGGAGATGCTCGAGGCCTGGCAGGCCAGTCCGGGCGCGAAAGCGAGCGCGGCGGGCTCGTCCCACCCCCTCGATCGCCCGATCTCGGTGGCCGGCCGCCGGATCGAGCAGGTGCGCGTGGCCGAGCAGCCGGGACGGCCTGACCCGCCAGGGACGATGAGCCTGGTGCCGTTGAGCGGCTTCATCCAGGCGTCGGGGTTCAATCAGCGCGCCATTGGGCGTCTCTCCGAGCTGTTCTCGCCGTACGGCATGCAGGTGATGGCGGGGCCGTCGGGCGGAACCGAGAACATGCGGCCGCCGATCGTGGCCGGGGGTTCCGTGGCGGTGCAGCTCGTCGGCGGCGACTTCGACATCAGCGGGTCGGGTACGATCACGCTGGTAGAGGGCAATCGCATTCTCGCCTTCGGGCATGACCTCTTCGATCTCGGCGATATCGACGTGCCCATGACGGGCTCGTACGTGTACGATATCATGCCCAGCGTGATGATCTCGTCCAAGATCATGTCCAGCACCCAGGTTGTCGGCCGGGCATATCGGGATACGCAGACAGCGACAGCCGGGGAGATCGGGGTGAATGCCGACCAGTTGCCGCTCACCGTCGAGGTGGTCGATCGAGACCGCGGCAGGACCCGGAGCTTCCATCTCAGGCTCGCGCGGATCAGGGAGATGCTCCCGAGTCTGGCGGCGATCTCTGTGATGACCGCGGTGGATGAGACGCGAGGTCGCTCCTCCCGCGGAACAGTGCACGTGATCACCGAGGTCGAGGCAGAGGGCCGTCCCGTGATGAAGCGGGAGGACCTGAGCTACAGCGACGGCGACGCCGCCGCTGCCGCCATGCCGGCTGTGCTGCGCCCGCTGGCGGCCTTCACGGATACTCCCTTCGGGAAGCTGCAGATGCGGCGGGTTCGGGTGCGCGTCGAGATCGAGCAGGAGCGAAGGACCGCCACCATCGAACGCGTGACGATTCCGCAGTCCCGGGTGAGAGCAGGTGACGAGGTCACGCTGAATATCTCCGTAAGGCCGTACGGCAAGCAGATTGTGGAGATGCCCGTTCGGCTGAAGCTGCCGCGCGATCTGCCTCGAGGGGCAGTTCGTCTCGTGATATCCGGAGGCGGCGAGGCCGATGAAGCGCGCGCGTCGGTCGGTGCGCCGAAGCCCGCTCCGATTTCCATGAATCAGCTCGTGGAGCGGTATCTGACACAAGACCGGCGACAGGACCTGGTGGTCCAGGCCGCGCTGCCGCGGAGCGGCGCCACCCTGCTCGGAGAGGAGCTGCCGGATGCGCCCCGCGGCGCGCTCGAAGCGATTCGCGCCAGTCATCCCACCGACCTGAGACCGGCGACGACAGTGATGAAGATCACCGCGCCGATGCAATGGTCACTGTCGGGAAGGCAGCAGATAACGCTGTCGGTGGAAAGCTCTATCGCGCCGGCCGCGCCCACACCTCAGCCGCCACAGGCACAGGGCCCGCCCCAGCCGCCACCTGGTGGCCCTCCGGGCGGACCGCCCGAGGACGATCAAGGTCAGGACGAGGACATCAGTTACCAGACACGCGCGGGGAGCGCGCTGCCGGAGGGCGATCTGTATGCGGCTCCGGCCGAGATGGGGGCGACGAGGGGAACTGGCAAGCCGGATGCGCCCGCGAAAGGGGATCAGTCGAAGCCGGAGCAGGAAGGCACGCCGCTCGCGCGCGGCCCGCAGACGTGGGTCCAGGAGAACCCGGCCGACTATGGACATGCGAAGCTGAGGAACATCGCCATGGCCGATGACGGCCGGTTGATGCTGGGGCCGGAGCGCAGCGATCTTGCGAAGCTGCCCGCGGACGAGATCTGGAGCCTGGCAGTACGGGACGACACTGTGTATGCCGGCACCGGCAGCGACGGCGTCATCTACAGGATTCCGGGCAAGGGAGACGCTCCCGCGTTCTTCAGAACGGGCGAGATGAATGTTCACGCGCTCGCGTTCGCCAAAGACGGCGATCTGTACGCAGGCACGTCGCCACGAGGCAAGCTCTTCCGCATCTCGCCCGACGGCTCTGGGAAGGTCGTGTACGACTCCGACAGCACCTATCTGTGGTGCCTGGCAATCGGCCCCGACGGCACAGTGTATGCCGGGGGCGGGGCCCCGGCCAGGATCTACGCGGTGGATCCGGCCGGCAAGGCCAAGCTCGTGTCCGAGCTTCCGGCCAGCAATGTGCAGTCTCTTGTCCTGAGTCCTTCGGGCGATCTCTATGCCGGAACATCCGATAGTGGCGTGATCTTTCGGATCAAACCGGATGGAACCGCGAGCGCAGTTGGCCAAGTGCCATCGAATGAGGTCGGCGCACTCGTCATGGACGGGAATGGGAATCTCTACGCGGGGGCGTCTCCGGCCGGGGATATGTACTGGATAGAGCAGGGCAAATCGCTGAAGCTATACGCCGAGACCGATGAGAAAACCGTATACGGGCTCGGCATCTTGCCTGGCGGCGACCTGGTGGCGGCTACCGGGCCGAACGGGATCGTCATGCGGATCGGCTCCGACCGCAAACTGCGGATGGATTTCAGGCCCGAGACCGGCATCGCCACTGCGCTTGCCGTGAGCGGGGGCGCGATGTACCTGGGGACCACTGCGCCGGCCGCGGTGATGCGATTCGGCCCCGGGTATGCCTCGTCAGGCACTATGGAATCGGCGATGCTGGATGCCGGCCGCCCGGCGAAATGGGGTCACATCGAGTTGACGGCGGAAACACCAACTGGGACCGCAGTAGCAGTGGAAACGCGCAGCGGGGACGCGCCGTCACCAGAGGATGGGTGGAGCGGCTGGGCGCCGGTGGCGTCCGGTGCGATCATCAGTCCGCCTGCCAACCACTTGCAGTACCGCCTGAACTTCAGCACGACGGATGCCCAGGTGTCGCCGGTCGTGTGGCAAGTGTATGTGGCGTACCATCCGACCAATCTGCCGCCTGAAGTCACGTTGAAGGCGCCCTCCCCGGGCGACAGGATCCAGAAGAAGTATACTGTCAAGTGGGAGGCACGCGACCCTGACAAGGACACCCTGACTTACGATCTCCTCCTCTCCCGCGATCTTGGCCAGACGTGGAGCATTTTGAAGCAGAACCTGACCGAGATGAAGTTCGACTGGGATACGACACCCACGGCCGACGGGCGCGTGATACTGAAGGTGATCGCCAGCTACCGGCAGAGCGAACCATCCGATCCGATGCAGGACGACGACACGGTGGTGGTCTGGATCGACAACACGCCGCCTCAGGTGATGCTGTTCAAGAGCTCGCTTGTGGTCGCTCCCGACCGGCGGGTGCGATTCAGCGGCACGGCGACCGACAATCTGTCGGCGATACGAAGCGTGGAGTACCGAGTCGACGACGGCGATTGGCAGTCGCTTCCTCTTGCGGCCGTGGACTCGCTGACAGTTGACTTCACTGTCAGCACCGATCCGCTCTCACCCGGCAAACACACGGTTGAGGTGAGGGCATTCAACGCGGCCGGCAATATCGGCAGCGACAAGCTCGCTGCCGAGGTGAAGGGGGCAACGGAGCCGGCGATAGCCGAAACCAAGAAGACGTCCGACTAAGGTCGTCCGCGCGGCGACCGTGTCGGCCGGGAACGCCGCAGCCGGCGTGCGAGCCAGTGCGGCCGCCCCGCGGCGGCGTGCGTCTGGCCATCGAGCCGTACGTAGATGTCCCGGGCCGTATCTTCGTCCACCGCGACCTGCCCGTTCCCCAAATCGAACACGAAGGACGGGAACCTCTGGCGGAGCGTGATAGGAGCGCCGGGAAGAGCCCCCATGGTCATCAGTCTGTGCAGATGCTCGCGCCGCTGGCTCTGGATGTAGGCGATAACGCCTTTCTCACCTGCCGCCATGTCCGCGAGAGGTGAGACCACTCGGGTCGCGTCCTCTGCCCCCGACCGGCAGCATTCGCCAAGCGGTATCGGGCTGCCATGCGGGCACACTCTTGGATGTCCCAGCAGCGTGCATATCTGGTCGTCGATCCCGCGACGGAGAAGGTGCTCGAATCTGCAGGCTGCTTCTGTTGCGACGCTGTCGCCTACGGCTAGCACGTCGGCCAGCAGGCGCTCTGCCAGGCGTTCTCTTCTCACGATCGCAGCGGCCTCTGCCTCGCCTGCCTCGGTCAGCGCGGCTCCCTGGGCGCTGCTGACGATAAGGCCCGCCTCAGCTAGTTCGTGCACCTCGGGCCCGTCACCAGCCCCGCGGGGCACGCTCTGCTCCTCGCGGGCGGTCCAGAGGCTCCCCAGAAGCTCCTCCGCGGATTCGGTCAGTTCACGTTCATCCATCAGATGTGCACCTGCCACGCTTTCAAGAGAGTGTTCAGCGCAAAGCCGACTGCGAATGCCAGTGGGAGAATGATTGCGGCCACCGCCACCGCTGTCTTCAGGCCCCGCTCCTTTTGCATGACCAGGAACTGCGCCAAGCACGGGATGAAGAGCGTGATGGTGACCATCGCCACCACCAGTGCAGTGCCTGTGAGCCCGCCCTGTGCGGATACATCAAACAGGCGAGCCGCCCCGTAGTCGCGGCGCAGGAATCCGAACAGAAAGGCGTCGGCGGCCTCCGGCGGCAGGCCGATCACGTGCACGAATGGTCGCAGCGCGCCCACGGCCAGGGGAAAGAGGTGGGAGAGCTGGCCGAGCCAGATCAGAACGCTCACGAGCAGGAAGAGGGGTATGACTTCAGCGGCGTACCACTTCAGGCGGGAGAAGGTCTTCACCAGAACGTTGCGCAGCGCCGGCAGGCGCAGCGGCGGGATCTCCAGGTAGAAGCGCGAGGCCTCCCCGGGAAGAACTCGGGAGATCAGGAAGCCGGACAGCAGGAACACGCCCAGCACGACGCCAGCCCAGATGAGCAGCCCGAGAGGATGTCGGGACAGGAGGCCAAGTATCACCCCAAGCTGCGCCGAGCACGGAATAGCGAGGGCGAGCAGGAAGGTGGCAATGACCCGTTCGCGCCGGGTCTCGAGGACTCGCGTCACAATCGTCGCCATGGTATCGCAGCCCAGACCCAGGATGATCGGGATGACTGCCCGGCCGGACAGGCCGATCCGCTTCAGGAGCCGGTCCGCCAACAGGGCGAGTCGCGGTAAGTAGCCGCTGTCCTCCAGTAGGGCGAACATCAGGAAGAACGCCGCCACGAGGGGCAATATGATGGCGAAGGCATATCGCAATCCCAGCGTGATCACGCCGTACTCGCCGACGAAGAGCGAGGAGAGCGCGGGCCAGGGCAGCAGCCGCTCGATGAACGCCGTGATCGGCGGGTTCAGATGCTGCCTGAACAGCCCTTTGTCGAGCACGTCCACGGCCACCCCCGCGCCCAACCGGCCGACTACGAGATAGATGAGGTAGAGCACGACAAGCAGGACCGGGATACCGGTGATCGGGCTCACAGTCAACTGGCTCAGCGCCTCCACGAATCGGCGGTCCCTGCGCCTGGCGCCGCGTGTCAGCGCCTTTCGAGCGATGGCGTCGGCTGCTCTCTGCCGTGCCACTGCGACCGGCACGGAGAGCGACTGCGGGTACTGCGACTCTGCCTCGGAGACCACTCGGTCGATTTCGGCCACCGACTCTGGATCTCTGAGGATCACCCGCGAGCGCGCTCCCTGGTCCCGTTGGAGCAGCAGCAGTGCCAATCCCGTGTTGCTGATCCCATACTCCCCGCGGAGAAGCGGCCTAATCCGCGCGACCGCGCGCTCGATCACCTGGGGGTACTGGACCGAGAGCTGCGACGCCGCCGCCGGCGCACCAGCGAGAAGTGCGTTCAGATCCTCCAAGCCCTGACCTGTCGTGGCCGAGGTGGCCACCACGGGGATGCCCAATGCTTTGCTCAGCGCGGCTGTGTTCACGCCAAGCCCAAGGTTCTCGGCTTCGTCGATCACGTTCACGTCCAGCGCCAACCGCGTTCCCGCCTCGATCAACTGGAGCGTCAGCGGGAGCATGCGGTGCAGGTGTTTCGCGTCCAGGACGTGCAGCACCAGGTCCGGCGACTCGTCGAACAGCAGGTCCTGGGCGACCCTCTCGTCCTCGGAGAATGGCGCGAGGGAGTATGAGCCGGGACAATCGACGACATCGAGGAGCGCATCGCCCACTCTCGCCTTTCCGCGCATCACTTCCACAGTGGTGCCGGGGTAGTTGGAGACCACCGCATATGATCCCGTGAGGTGGTTGAATATCAGGCTCTTGCCGACGTTCGGGGAGCCAAACAGCGCCAGCTTACGGGTGGCGAGAGCCGGAGTAAGAGGGCAGGCGGTGCAGCCGCAGCCGCGCTGACCGGTGACGAGGCCGCGTACGAACTGCAGGGCGCGAGCCGTCATGTCACTGCTTCCTCCAGGGCGATCGCACGCACACCGTTTCCGCGATGCTGACGCCCAGTGTATGCGTCTCTCCGGAGGCCTCAACCACAACCGTTCCTGCGGTCAGATCGCGCTGCTTCACGATGACCTGGGCGCCCGGCACGAGAGCACGCTCGGAGAGATGCCTTACGACATCCGGCGATTCGTTGTCGAGACGGGCAATGACCAGATCTACGCCCAGCGGCGCATCGAGAAGAGACACCGCGGCGTCGGCTGCATCCAGGTCCATCGGGTGGCCGTGCGGGCAGAAAACAGGACTTCCGAGAGCGTCCGCCATGCGCTGCTCCAGCCGGGGCGACATCACGTGCTCGAGACGGCACGCTTCCTGGTGCGCCTCGTCCAATGGTACCTTGAGGACGTCGGTGAGCAGGCGTTCAGCGAGGCGATGCCGGCGGATGAGATCATGCGCACGACGCTGACCATCCTCCGTCAGAGCGATGTCGTGGTAGCGCCGATAGCTAATCATCCCCAGCTCTCGCAGCCGCCGCAGCATCCCCGTGACCGATGCCGGTGTTATTCGCAGGTGGCGGGCGAGAGACGTCGTCGATGCCCCGCCGGGACGCTCCGCGAGGCGATGGATGGCTTCGAGATACTCCTCGACATTTTCAGAGAGTGCGCCGGTATGTGGCATAGCGCCGACCTCTTAGGGAAAACGAAGTATCTTTTTAGGCTCACCTAAATTATACCATGTATCGAGTTTGTGTCAAACAACAGGCAGCAGTTGGATGGCCCGAGAGCAGGCCCAGGCAAAAGGGACAGGGACGGCCTTGGTTGCCGTCCCTGTCCCGTTCACCCTGTGAAGGAGGCGAGGGTGCATTATTCGTCTTGGAGTTCTCTCTCTTCAGTGCCTCAGCGAGCGAACTCTGTTTGGTTTGACGGACGGGGGCGGAAAAAGTTCCACGCAAACGGCCGCCCGGTGCGACAGAGTGGGCAGAACTTCATCTCCTGCCCTGCGATTCTCTGGCTACTTCACTTCCAGGTCAATCGGCTTGGCAGTCGCGCTGATCTCCGGGTTGTAGTAGCGGTAGACCTTCGAGGCCGGTGTCGCTGCCTTGATCGGGTACTTCGCTCGGAGGCGGTAAGAGAAGGCCAGTGGCTTATGGGGCGCTAGTCTGTCCAGGTAGACGATGATCTGCCTGGCGGCGACAGTAAACTTCTGGATCGTTTTCTCGGCGGCCAGCTTCTGAAGGTCTTCGCTCATGACCTCGAACCCAGGCGGCAGACCAAGGTCCACCACGATCATATTCGCGGCGCGCGGGTCATTGTTGGTCACCTGGACAGAGGCGGTGATGGTGTCGTTGGTCGCCAGCGATGTCCGATCGTAGCTCACGTCGATATTCAGCAACTCCTGGGGAGGACGCTTCACCTGGTCCCAGGGGATGTAGTACTTGGCGACGATCTGGTACAGCGCGCTGCCTTTGCCGTCCAGCGCGATCTTGACATCATTCCTGCCTTCGTGGATCAACTGGCGCGCATCCACTTGCCTGACCACATCGTAGTCAGCCTGAGTGATGCGAAAGGAGGCGGCCTGCTTGCCATTGATCTCGACCGTCGCGGTCGCGTCGATCTCCTGCGCGGCCTGTTTGAGCGCCAGTAGCAGCGTCTTCAACGCCCACACTGTCGCCTGAGTCGTCTGCCAGGTGCCGAAGCTGTCCTTGGAACGGATCAGGAAGGTGATCGCCTTGTTCGTCAGCTCCACGTAGCGGCCCGACTTGACCAGCGCGTAGGCGGCGAGTGCGGTTGTCTCGAGATCTGCAGCCCCATTCTGAGCGGAGGTGAAGGTTGGCGCCTGCGATTTCCAGTACGCTCCCTTGTCATCGACCACCGCCAGTTTGGCGAGCGCAGCCAGCACATCCGAGACGAGCTTCGCATCCGGCCTGCCGCTCAGGTAGGCGTTGGCGGTCACAGCCAGTGCGTAGGGGTCTTTGGCGTCTGCCCAATGCGCGTCGAGATAGCTGAAAGCGCGGTCCAGGGTCTGGCCTTTGTAGCCGGATTCAGCCAGTGCCCAGGTGATGTACGCGGTAACGCGCAGCACGTCAGTCTGGCGGTTGATGATCCCCTCGGCGATTCCGCCGGGATCGCGCTCCCAGGTCCCGTCCTTCTGCTGGAGGCCGGCGAGCCAGTCCTGAGTGCGAGTGATGACGTTCTCATCGACCTGATGCACTCGACTCATGTCGTGGAACTCGAGCAGCCCATAGGAGGTGAGCACCTTGTGCGCCGGAGCGTCACCGAACCAGGAGAAGCCCCCGCCCTTTACCTCGAAGGAGAGCAGCCGCTGATAGCCGACATTGACGTACTGCTCGGCTTTCATCTGGATCTCGGGCTTCGCTTGCTTGGTGGTCTTGAGGTAGTCGAGGACGAGCACGTTCGGGTAGGTTACGGAGCTGGTCTGCTCGAAGCAGCCGAACGGCATCCGGAGCAGCGAGTCCAGCCCCTCCACCGCCTGACTGAACAGACCCGGGTAGATCTTGACGAGGATGGTGGAGGCATCCGGGACCGCTTGAGCCGGGATCGTCGCCGCTTTCTCGACGGCGCCCTCGAGCCGGTCGTTCCAGGTGTCGCGATGCTCTTCGCCATCCGGCATCACCTCGATCTGGCGCTTGATGGCGTCCGAGAGCGTCGTCCCCTGGGCATGGACGGTGAGCGCATTCATGCCGATCTTCTTCGCGCGAACTCTGAAGTACACGACCTTGATGTCGGAGGCCGCGATGTCCAGGGACCTGACGGCCTCACCATCGACCAACTCGAACCAGGGCTGCTCCTCGAGGGAGAGCTTAACGGTCTGTGGTTTCGCAAGGTAGTTGTAGACCGCTACCGGCATCGAGACTTCATCGTTCTGGGTAAGAGCCACCGGCAGGTCGATGTCAACGAAGAAATCCTGGAAAACCCGCAGACCGGTGGTAGCGCTCCCCAGTTGGCCTCGTTGAGAAGACGCCAGGGCCTGCAGACGCCACGTGGTGATGGAGTCCGCCATCTCCACCGTGGCGGTCGCCTGCCCGCGTTCATCCGTGATCAGAGCGGGGTTGACGTACATCGTTTCCGGGAAGAACTGGCGGAGGCGCACCTGGGGCTGCGCAGCAGACTCGGGCTTGGCTGCGGCCAGTTGCAGGGGTGCGGCGGCCGCCGGCATTGGAGCGTTCACGGCGTCGAGCCCGGCTGCCTCTCTCGCTGCTTTGAACATGATTCCGCCGCCCAGGCCGCCACCGCGCATGCCGCCCCTACCGCCCCCGCGGCCGTCCTTTGCCCATTGGCCGATGCCCAGGATGTCATCGCTGGTCCCCCACTTCCCGTCGGGGCCGGCGGAATCCAGGCTGCAGTTGGCCTGCCACCAATGGACTCGGTACTGGCGGCCCCACTGGTCGCGAACATCGCGCTTCCGGAGAAGCCCTTCATCCACCAGGACCGAGATGTCTTCGTTCTGCCCCAGGTATTGGCGGTAGCGCTGGTAGTAGGCCCGCAGCGCCCGGTCGATACGTTCCGCATCGCGGGCGACCTGTTTGACCCACTCGTCCATCGCTTTTTGCACGCGCTCATCGTAGGTGTTGACCGTGAGGGTGTAGGGATCGCGCTGCTCCGCGGCGGCGAAGAGCACCGCGGCTGCTCGCTGCCGGGCCGCCTCTTCTTCGGCCGGTCTTGGCGCCTCGAACGGCAGGCGGCCCGAGATGATCCCTTCCGGGGTGAAGCCGTGAATCTCATAGCGCGGCTTCAGCAACTCCTTCTCGAGCGCGAAATACACCCGCTCCAGGCCGGGCTGCATCTCCTGGAGCGCGAACACGCTTTCGTCTACGATCGTCACTCCCAGGGCCGCCAGCGTTGGTTTCCCCTTCTGATCGCGCACCGAGAATCGAAGCTTCGCCTGCTGCCCCGGGCGGTAGGTCTTCAGGTCCGGCCTCACCTCGACCACCAGATCGTCGGCCGGCGAGACGTAGATCCGACGCGTGTCCCGGATGATGTTCTCGTCGGGGAGGATCTGGTAGGCGTAGACCTCGAGCGTGCCTGCCATGTCATGCGAGATCGGCAGGCTCAGTTGAGAGCGTCCGTGCGTCAGGTCAACTGCCTGGGTGAGGACGGTCTGGTTGTCACGGATAACGTCGATGTACGTCGTGCCGGTCTGCTTCGTGGAGAGCACGGCTAAGTGAACCGAGTCGCCAACCTTGCATATGGCCTTGTCGGCGCGGAGGAGGAGCGCCTGTTCGCCCCTTGTGGCAGGCAGGTTGACCTCTCTCCTTACCGTGCGGCCGGCTTTGTCCTTGACCCCCACCTCTAGGTACGTTGTGTTTGCGTCGCTTCGTCGGCCCATGTCTTGGAAGCGTAACTCAGCGACGCCAGTGTCATCGGTTGTGCCTCTGACATACTCAGGCATCTGCCTCGTCATCACCGATGTGCTGCCGAGGACCAGCACATCGCGAACGGGCTGCCCGTCCGGCGTCGATACCAGTACATACACGACGTTCTCCAGCCCCACCTTGATCTCGCCTGCCTCCGGCACCGCGGTCACGATCCATTCACTGTTCGCCACCGGCACGGTCTGGGTCACCTTCTCGGTATGCTCGGCCCGATCCGTCACCTCCACGTCGAGCTTGACGAACGTGCTGCCCTGTTCGAGGGGCTGACCGACGAAGTACGCGGGCAGATCTGCCTCAAACCTGAAGAGGCCGGTGTCGTCGGTCACGCCCTTGATTTCCGCGAACTCCTTGAAACCCACATCGAAGCTTGACAGGGTTATCAGGACATCCGACTTGGAGGTCGGCTTGCCGAAGAAGTAATCACACTGGACTTTCCCGGTCAGTTTCTGCCCAGGAAGATAGTAGGGTCTATCAGTCGTGGCGGCCACCTTGAACTTGGGGAGGACGTAGCGTTTGACGTCAACCGTGCGCTCGGATTGGCCGTCTTCCATGACCGCACGGACCGTGTACGTGCCGAAGTTGATCTCGTCAGCCAGCGTGAAGTCGGCGAACGCAAGGCCGAACTTGGACGCCCTGAGCGGCTGTTTGAAGACCTTGTTGCCTTTTGAGTCTTCCACCTCGAGCGTGACTGTCTGCCCCGCTGCAGGGGTCAGAGACGGCTTTCTCAGCGCCAATACACGCAGGTGAATCGTCTGTCCGGGTTGATAGAGCGGCTTATCGGTTGTCAGCAGGATCTGGGTTTCGCGCTTGATCGTGACCGATCGCGTGACCGTGTCTTTCCCCAGGTTGGAGGCAACGTTCACGGCCATCTCGAACCGTCCGGGCGGAACGTCGGGAACCTGAAATGCTGCGTTGACGGTGCCCCCGCTGAGTTTCCCGGCGAAGATCTGAGTGCTTCTCGAGCCGTGTCGATCTGTGGGGGCTATGGAGATCTGCACAGTGCCGCGTGCCGGGCGGCCAGTCCGGTGGTCGGTTACGATAACTCGCAGGGAAACCGGTCCGGCAGCTAGCCAGTCCGTCTGTCCTCGGATCACGGTTTCCAGGGGTGATAGCTCCCCGGAAGAGAGCGACGCGCTTGTCCCTACGACCGCAGCCGTAGCCACCGACAGACCGATGACTACCAGCCATTTCCTGGAGCGGCGGAATCCGTACGTCATATGAGATCCACTCCTCGCATCGCAGGGGACAACCATCGCATTAGACAGGAGAAGCCCTTCGTTGGTTCCGCGATACCGGAGAAGCCGTGGCTGATCGGAACGCCACGAGTACAGGCAAACAGTGGACGAAACGGCTGCGGAACCAAAAGAAAGATCTAGAAGAGAGTAATAATAATAAAACTAACGTCTGTGGTTCTGGGGAGATCACGAATGAGGCTAGGGATTTCCTGGAGGAATCATCCACGCGTCTCGGCAGCGAAGTTGGGGATACCTGTGGAACAAGCGGACGCTATCTCACTCTGGCGATCGGCATGATGTTGTGCGCAGGCAATCCACCGCACATTCACACGGTTCTCAGACTTCGGAACGAAGCTTCGCAGCAAGCTCATTGATCAGCGCCTGAATCGCGTTGTCGTCCATCTCTCCGCGGATCTTTGTGCAGGCGTGAATGACGGTGGAATGGTCCTTCCCTCCGAAGGCGCGCGCGATGCTCGGGAAGGAGGCATTGAGGAGTTCGCGACACAGGTACATCGCGATCTGGCGCGGGTGCACAACGCCTTGCGTTCGGTTCGGCGCCGTCAGTTCCGGGACGGTCAGGCTGAAATGCTCGGCGACGAGCTGCTGGATCCGCGCGATGCTCAGCGGCTGCTGGTGCGTATCCAGTGAATGGTCGCGAAGCTGCTCGACCGCTAACTTGAGATCGATTTGGGCTGCCGTCAGCGACGCCGCGGCCAGCACTTTGATGAGCGCACCTTCGAGCACGCGAATATTCGATTTGACGACACCTGCTATGTACCGCAGCACATCCTCTGGCACATCGGCGCGCTCCGCTTGAGCCTTCCGAGCGAGGATCGCCATCCGCGTCTCAAAATCCGGTGGCTTGATATCGGCGATCAGTCCCCACTCGAAGCGGGAGCGGAGGCGGTCGTCCATGATCTGGAGTTCCTTCGGCGGACGATCGCTCGTGATCACGACCTGCCGGCCGGTCTCATACAGGGTGTTGAATACCTGGAAGAACTCCGATTCGGTGCGCTCCTTGGCGGCGATGAACTGGATGTCGTCCACCAACCAGAGGTCAACCTCGCGGTACTTCTTGCGAAACGCCCCAAACCGGTCATCCCGGATGGAGGACACGACGTGGAACGTGAATGTGTCGCCTGAGACGTACTGGACCCGAAGCTCGGGCCGGCTGGCGAGGGTGTGGAGGCCGATGGCCTGCATGAGGTGCGTCTTCCCGAGCCCCACGCCGCCATAGAGAAACAGCGGATTGTATGAGTTGCCGGGCTTGTTGGCGACTGCGAGAGCCGCTGCCTGAGCGAACTGATTGCTCTTGCCCACTACGAAGTTCCCAAAGCTGTACTTCGGGTTCAACGGGTTGGTGGCGAGCACGGCCTCATCCTGCGTCCTGGCGGCTCTTACTTGGCGGCGCGGCGCGGCTGGGCGCTCATCGAGATCCAAGTCGAGTTGGGCCAGTTCGAGCACGATCTTCAATGGCCGTCCCATCACCTGCTCGACCGCGGCCTCGATCGCCTTCAGGCCTTTCTTCTTGAGCCAGTCGCGAGCGAATTCGGAGGACACACTGAGCTCGAGAGTGTCCTGCTCGATGGACTTGGGACGGACCTGTTTGATGGAGCTTTCGAACGAAGGACGGGCAAGCTTCTTGCCCAAGACATCGAGAACCTGGTCCCACACCTGCTGCACAGACGGCTGTGATCCCCGCATGCGTCCCCCTTAGTCGGACGGTTGAACCATGCCACTCGCGTTCGCCCAGCGCGATCGGGACAGGATGCTGGCCCAGTGGCCGCTGTCGGACAGGCGCCCGGATCTCTCCGGACAAGGAGGGTGCAATCCCCATGTGGGGAATCGGGTGCAGGCAAATCAGCCTGGCGAAGATGGTTCAGCGGCGAAATAGTGAGATGATTGCTGGGTTTTTTACCGGTATGTTATGAATCCCTGGCCCAATTTCCAAGCTGGTATGAGAATAGCGGGACCCGAATGAAGGCAGGTAAGGTTCGACCTTGTATCCACAGCGGTATTCACAGTTGTGGATAACTCCCCGACTCACCCCGGGCACCCTCGCAAAGTCACCTTAACCGACGGCGGGAATATACCATAGCAACTAACACAACGCAAGAGAAATTTTGCGTCAAAGCTAAATGCCCTCTCTGTAAGCAAGCGGCCAGTACCGGCCAACCTTTCGAACGCGCTGCAGGACACGCTTCACCAACACAGTACACCTCACATGAGCGAAGCAAACACCGCGCGGAAGAGTACATGAATGCTCGATGTCTGCATGATAGCTACCGCATTTCTGGTGTGCGCGCTCGGCGCTTCATCATCTGAAGCAGACCCGGATAAGCACGCGAAACCTGATGCGATGATGATCGAAGCGGAGGAAGATGTCTACTCCGCGCAGGCCGCGAACAACGGCGCAGGTCCACTATGGTCGTATGGTTCGACCTGCATTGCCCGAGCCGGAGAGAAGGTTTTCATCAGCGGCATTGACATGGTACCTGGCGCGAAACCATTGAACAATGTACGATGGACCCTCTACCAGCGCGGTGCGGACAACTGGGAGGCCATCCGATGCGGTGATGGGCGAACGCGCGAGCCGTGCCCGCTTGCATCCTTCTCGGACGGATCGCTTTTTCTCTCCGATAACCCGACACTGACGGAGCCCGATGACTACAACGGGCCTGCCAGGCCCGAGGTATTGCGGTTCTCCCCTGCAGGTGCCGGCGCAGCCCCGCAAAAGCTTCTGCCGGTCTGGGAGGGCGTCCCGGAGTTCACCGAGCACTCCTACCGCAGCTTCGCCGCCGACGGGAAGAACGGCGAATTGATCCTCTTCCAGAATGTAGGCTACACCCACGCGGAATGGAGCTTCCGAGGCCGTACCGGCACATGGTCGGCCTATGGCAAGCTGAACTGGCCCTGGGGAGCCGACTACCGGAAACCCGCGCCGATCCGGACCTGCTATCCGACCGTAGCGCTGAAGGACCGCGCCGTCTACTTCTGCGGAGTGAGCGACGTCATCGAGCCATATCCGCAGTGGCGCGAGTACAAGAAAGAGGTTTCCGGGCGAGACTGGGACTACGATTTCCGCCGTCTCTTCTTCACGTGGAGTGACGACATCGCGAGCGGCACGTTCCATGATTGGGTTGAGATCTCCAGCCGCGACAAGACCTGCGGCTGGATCATGCCGAACGATCTCTGGGTCGGGCCGGACGGAGTTGTGCATGTGCTGTGGACGGAGCGCGCGCTCGATGAACGGATGCGCGCGAAGTTCTTCCCGAACGAGAAGCAGACCCACGCGCTGATGTACGCGAGAGTGCGCAGCGGTAAGGTAGAGCTGAAACGGCCCATCCAGATCGGAGGCGAAGGCGAGTCGAGCGAGATTCCGGGCACCGGCCGATTCCAGGTCACGAAAGACGGCCGTCTCTATGCGTTCTACTACGTTCGCGGTCAGAACGAGAAGGGCGAAGAGGTATCTGAGAATCGCGTCCTCGAGATTCTCCCGGATGGCACACAGACTCCAGCCGCGCGAGTGCCTCTCGAGCGCCCGTTTACGCGCTTCTACACAGCTACCTGGCGCGCTGGCTCTGCGCCCTCGCGCATCCTGGACGTCTATGGAACCCGAACTGACGGCGGCGATGCCCTGTCCTATGCGCGGATCCGGCTCAGGGGCTCCTGCCGAACGGAGGAATGATGCTAGAGGGGCTGAAAGAGCGGGTGTGCGGGCTTAACAAGGAGCTTGAAAGGCAGGGGCTGGTGATGATGACGAGCGGGAACGTCAGCGGCCGCGATGCCGAAACCGGCCTGGTGGTGATCAAGCCGAGCGGCGTAGCGTACGAAAGCTTGCAGCCTGCAGACATGTCGGTCGTGAGGCTCACAGGGAAGGCGGTCGAAGGGAAACTCAAGCCTTCCGTGGACACGGCGACGCATCTCTACATCTACCGCCGGCGCGGGGATGTGAACGGGGTGGTGCACACCCACTCGAACTACGCGACGGCATTCGCCGCGGTCGGCAAAGGCATCCCGTGTTCGTTGACGGCGATCGCGGACGAATTCGGCGGCCCGATCCCAGTGGGTCCGTACGCAGCGATCGGCGAGGAGGAAATCGGGAAGGCGGTCGTGGACTGCATCGGCGCGTCGAAGGCGATTCTGATGAAGAACCACGGTGTGTTCACCATCGGCGAGTCACCAGAGGCGGCGCTGAAGAGTGCGGTGATGGTGGAGGACGCGGCGCGGACGTGTTTCCTGGCGATGCAGATTGGTGAACTGGTCGAGATTCCCGCCGATGAGGTAGCCCGTGCGCATAAGAGGTACCGGGAGAAGTACGGGCAGAAGTGAGGGGGCGTCGGCCTGATGCCATGTGGCAGGGGCTAGCCCTTGCCCAACTGGGCAGGTCGAGGGAACCGTGAAGCTTTCCTACGCGGAATACGAGAAGGCCAAAGACTTCACGTGCTTGGGCGCGTGGTGCCTTCTCTGCGGCCCCGAGAACCACCTCAAGCGCAGGGCGTTGGCGCGGATGCGTGAGGAGGCGATCAGACCGGGCGAAGATATCTCCTGGGAGGTGCTCGATGGCCCCGGCATCTCCGCTCGCGACCTGCTTAACCGCTGTCAGACCGGCGCGCTGTTCGGTGGCTCGCGCGTGCTCGTGATCCAGTCGGCGGATCGCATCGACGCGGATGAGCAGGATCGCCTCGCCAAGGATGTGGGCGCGCTGCCGCAAGGGGTGTCGGTGATCCTCGTCACCGCCGAAGTCGCGGACCGAAACGGACGTCGTCGGGCGGTGCGCGCGGCGCTGCGCCGAGCGATCGAGCAGCACGGCCTCGCTATCGAGTTCGCGGCGATGAAGGTACCGGCGGCGGCTGCCTGGGCCATTCAGCAGGCCAAGGAGCGCGGCAAGAAGCTGGAGCCGTCGGCGGCCCGCAAACTCGCGGAGCAGCGGGTCGGCACGGGACTTGCCGAGATGGAGTCGGAGGTCGAGAAGCTGTCGCTGTACGTCGGCGACGCCTCCGCCATCACCACGGCCGACGTGGACGCGGTGACGCCGAGGCTGGTGGAGGAGGACGTCTGGGGCTTGATGGACGCGGTCCGCCAGCGCAGCTCCGGCCGCGCAGTGGCGATTCTTCGCGAACTGCTGACGGAGCGCCGCGAGGACCCCGGCCGACTGCTAGGGCTGCTCGCCCAATCAGTCAGGCTGATCTGGCAGACCAAGTTGCTGATGGATCATGGATGGCGGCCCGGCCAGCAGCCGAACGAGGAGACCGCGGCACTCCTGCCTCAGGAGGGCCGCAAGAACGCTCTCGCGCAGCTCACGCGCCTGCCCTGGATGGCGAAGCGCACCATGCAGGCGGCGACAGGCTTCTCGTGGGAACAGCTCACCCGCGCGCTGCAGGCGCTGCTCTCCTGCGATCTCGCCATGAAAGGTATCCAGGGCAAGATCGCGGACGAGGCCTTCGCCCTCGAACTCCTGGTCATTCAGCTCTGCTCGGATATCGACATGCCGGTGTGGCAGAGCCCCGCCGGCGAGAAGCGGGTGGGGTGACGGCCGACCGAGTCCTGGAGTCGCTTTCAGGACTCGCCGACGGGATGCACCAGAGCCGTCGCGGCGGCTGTGAGCCGCGCTGGGAGGGGTTCTGATGCAGCCGATTACCCGCCGCGATCTCCTGAAAACGATGGCGGCCGGATGCTTGTTGGCAGCGGGAATGGCGGACTGCGCCCCGAATTCACGCGCGCCGACGTTGCGAGAGGAGCACATCTTGCAGAAGGTCTTACCGCGCTGGCGCGGGTTCAACGTCCACAACATGTTCTACTCCGGGAAGTACGAGCCGTTCCGAAAGGACGACTTCGCGTGGATCGCGGACTGGGGGTTCGACTACGCGCGAATCTCTGTCGCATATCAACAGGTCGTGGTTGACGGCGATTGCTACACGCCGAATGAGCGAGGTCTCGCGGAGGTGGACCGCGGCATTGAGCTGGCCCGCGCCCACAACCTGCACGCCTGCCTGGACATGCATACCGCGCCGGGGTACGCCTATCACGAGTCCGAGGATACCGGCGAACTCGACCTGTGGAAAGACGAGGCCGCGCAGGACGCCTTCTGTCACCTCTGGCAGGCCTACGCGAAGCGCTACCAAAGCATTCCAAGCTCACAGCTCTCCTTCAATCTGCTCAACGAGCCGGCGCTGGAGATCGGGAAGATGACTCGCGAGGAACACGCCAACGTCATCCGCAAGGTAACCGCGGCCATTCGCGAGGTCTCGCCGGACCGCCTGATGATCGCGGATGGTCTCGAATGGGCAAGCGAGCCGTGTCCTGAGCTGGCCGACCTCGGCATCGCGCAGAGCGGTCACTTCTATGCGCCGCACCTGCTCACGCACTACCGTGCGAGATGGGGCGGTCCGGAGGTGATGAACTGCCCGGAGCCGACCTGGCCCGGCACCGTCACCGATAGCAAACGCTGGGATCGCAGTGTGCTCGAAAGCCGCCTCCGCCCCTGGTTCGAACTCGCCGATCGCGGTGTCGGTGTGCACTTCAATGAAGGCGGCGTCTACAACAAGACCCCGCACCCCGTCGCGCTTGCGTGGCTGAGCGACACTCTCGGCCTGCTCAAAGAGCACAACATCGGCTACGGTGTGTGGAACTTCCGCGGCCCGTTCGGCATCCTCGACTCCGACCGCGCCGATGTGGACTACGAGGACTTCCACGGGCACAAGCTGGATCGGAAGATGCTGGAGGTGCTGCAGGGGATGTGAGCGGACCCCGCTCGGATGCTTGGGAGTGCAGGAGCGCGTTTGCTGCCCCCTCTCGGTCTGTCTGAAGCGTGCTGCGAAGCTCCTACGTCCGCAACACCTTCTGGCGCCGATCGGCGCGCTGCACAATGCAAAGTTACGTTTCGTGGCCGTCCCCGCGATCAGATAGCCAACGCAGAGGTTAGCCAGTGAAGGCGAAAGCGCGGGGCTCGGAGCTTGCGCAGCTATCTCCGTACATCGCGCATATCCTCGCGGTCGCGCCACATGCCGAAAGCTGGGTGGGCTCTCAGGGGAGCGGCATTGACTATGTGCGCCCGTGTCGCGCGACCACGCTTCTTCTTGCCAGTGTCACCCGAAACTTCGCCTCCCCCGTTTCCGTCGCCTCCTACCCAAACCCCCACGGCTTCCGGTACTGCTTTCGCACCTGCTCCACCGGCGTTCCGACGACTTCGATCTTCTCGGGACGGTACTCGCCAAGGCCGGCCTGTGACGCCAGGCGCAGATGGTCCACCTTCGCGGGATCGATGTCCATCACCATCGCCCCCACCGCGTCCGTCGCCACCGGGTTCGCGCCGGCGACAATCACGTCGGTCTTCACCGGTGAGCCCGCGGTCTCATGCCGCTCCGAGCCGACGAGGCCGTCGATGATGCAGATGCTGTACGGCAGCACCGTCGCCAGGTCGCGCAACCGTTCGTCGATCTCGTGGTGCATGATCATCTTGTCGGGGATGACCGCTCCCATGAGGTTCTTGATCCCGAGGGTGACATAGGCCATGCTGTGGCACTTGAGCTTGGGCAGATTGATCAGGCAGTCCGCCTCCAGGATGGTCCGCGCGAGCCCCACCTCTCGCAACGACATCGCGTTCGGGATCTTCACCACCACCCGCTCATCCGTGAAAGCGTTGAGCAACCGGACACTGTGACGCTCCACCATCTCGCGAAGGCCCATCATATCGAAGGCGCGGTCGGTCTTCGCCTGCGTGTCGCCGCCTTCGGCGACGGTGATATCGCGGACGCCCAGGTCCCGCAGCCAGAGGATGATCGCTTCGATCACGAGGGGGTCGGTGGTGATGCCGGTCTCCGGCATTCTGGGCTCGACGTAGTTGGGCTTGAGCACCACCCGATCACCCGGCTTCACGGCCTGCGCCGCGCCAATCTTCTCCAACACGAACCGCACCATCGCGCCGGGGTCTTCTCCCTGCGCGATGGCGACGCGAGCTCGCCCCGTTCCAGCCTTTGACCGGCTCATCGCGTGACTTTGCCGCCGACCACGTACAGGTTCCCTTTGCCCAGGTCACGCACGCCCATCATCAGGGACCAGTCGCTGTTGGCCAGGGGGACGTCGCCCATCACATCCGCGCGCAGCGAGTTCGGATTGAAGAGGTCCACCGAGACGCCGGCCCGCCCGCGCGGCCGGTAGTCAAATCCGATGCCGAGCCGCGATCGTACGAGGCCATATCGTATCGCCCCGAGCCGCATCCGCTCCCCGACCTGGGCGTTGACGCCGGTCTCCTCTCCGATATCATCGACGCCCAGCCTCAGGAAGCGCTGCGACATCGTGGGATAGTTGAAGTCCACGTTGGCGGTGGAGAAGCTGCGTCCGGCCTTAGGGCTGTAGAGCACGTGGAAATCGGCGTGCATCTCCGGGGGCTTCAGCCGCTCCTGCAACTGGGTCACGGTGGTGGTCATCTGCTCGGCCTGCTTTGCCACCCTCGGGATCGACGGAGCGGCCTCTTTCAGTTGCCCGGAGAATGCCTTCAGATCGGCCGAGACATCCTTGAGCGTCGCGGTCATGGTGCGAAGGTCCTTCACCGTGCCTTTCAGGTCCCCTTGTACCTCTGGATTCCCGGCAAGTTCGGCGATGCTGGCGCTCAGACGCTCCGCGTTCTTACTGGTGGCGCGGACGTTGGCTGCTGTCTCCTGCAGGTCCTGAAGCGTCGTGCCCTTCTGGAGGGTATCGCGGACGGCGCTCGTGGTGGACTGCATGTCGGCCGCCGCCATCCGCAGTCGCGTCAGTATCTCCTGCGTCTGGGGCTGGGACTGCTGAGCGATGGCCGCGGCGGTATCGGCCAGATCTCTCGCCGAGTCGGACGCGAGGGCGAAGCTCTCCAGCGCTTTGCGCACATTCCCCATCAGTTCCTTGTCGCCCATTACGGAACGCAGCTGCTCGGAGGTCTGCTGGAGGCTGGTGAGAACGGTTCCCCCGGCCTGGAGCAGGTCCGACAGATCGGGCGCGGCGGTGCCCGCAACCTTGCTCTGGTCGGCGAGCTGCAGACCCTCTTCGCCGGGCGGCGCGGGAATCACCTCAATGGAGCGCTCCTGGATCAGCCCGCTCGCGGCGATCTGAAACGTGTAGTTGTAGTAGAGGGGATACTGCCTGTCTATCACCAGCATGACCTGGGCCTTGCGGGGAGCCGGCGTGATCTTGACGCTGTTCACCTCGCCGATCTTCACCCCCACCATACGCACAGGATCGCCCTGCTGCAGCCCGCGAGCATTGTCGAAGAGCACGAAGACGGCGTAGGTGTGCTTGGCGCCGAGGCTGCCGCGGATGTAGTAGGTGAAGAGCGCGAGCAGCGCCACCGCCAGGAGGGTGATCAACCCGACTTTGAGTTCTGCACCATGCCGCACCGTGTACCTCCCTATCCCGCCTCGCCGGTCATCGGACCCTCGGGGCTGCCCGACAGAAACTGTCTCACCACAGGATCGGCGCTCGCCTCGAGCCCGGCCATGCTTCCGACGGCGGCGAACGCGCCGTTGTGCAGCAGCGCCGCGCGATCCGATACCCGGCGCAGGCTGGGAACGTCGTGCGAGGCGATGACCGAGGTTACCCCCACCTGTTCGCACAGCCGAACGATGAGGGTATCGATGGCTACGGCGGAGATGGGGTCCAGGCCGGCAGTCGGCTCGTCGTACAGCATGAGCGACGGTTCCATGGCGAGCGCCCGCGCGATGCCGACGCGCTTGCGCATTCCCCCGGACAACTGCGCCGGCATCAGATTCTCGCTGCCGCCCATGTCCACCATTTCAAGCAATTCACGAACCCGCCCTGCCATGCCTTTCCGCGGGACGCGCCGATGTTCCATCAAGCCGAAGGAAACGTTCTCGGCGACGGTCATGGAATCGAAGAGCGCAGCCCCCTGAAACACCATTCCCATATCCAGACGAACGCGGTCGAGCTGCTCCTCGCTCAGGCCGACGATGTCCCGACCGAAGACCAGAATCCCGCCTGCGGCCGGCTTCACCAGCCCCATGATCAGCCTCAGCAGCGTCGTCTTGCCGGTGCCGCTGCGGCCCATGATGCCCATGATCTCGGAGCGGGCCACGGTGAGATCTACACCATCGAGAACGGTCTTACCGCCAACGGCGTAGGAGAGCTTCCGGACCGCCAACGCGGGGCTATCCGAGGCCGTCATGTCGCAGGTCCGCCGAAGAGGAACACGGTTAGGAGCAGATTCGCGATGTAGATGAGCACGATGCTGAGCACCACCGAACTGGTGGCAGCGCGGCCTACCCCCTCGGCGCCGCCGGTCGTGCGGAGCCCTTGCCGACAGCCGACCAGCGCAATGATGGCCCCGAAGACGAACCCCTTCGCGATCCCTCCGTATAGGTCATTGGCGCTCATCCACTGCTGGATCGAGCTGATGTAGACGCCGGAGCTGATTCCCTGGTTCACCGAGATGATGAAGGCGCCGAAAATGCCTGTGACGTCGGCCACCACCGTCAGCACAGGCAGCATGAGGACGCAGGCCACCAGTCGCGGGACGACGAGGTAGTAAATGGGGTTCACGGCGAGCGCGTGCAGCGCGTCGACCTGCTCGGTGACCACCATGGTTCCGAGCTGGGCCGCATACGCGGAGCCGATGCGCGCGGCCACCACGACTCCGCAGAGAGCAGGACCGAGCTCGCGAGCGATCGCAATCGACGTGCTTCCGCCGTAATAGCTGATGGCCCCGAACTGCACGAGATAGTGCACCGTGTTGAAGCCCCAGGCCATACCCACGAAGAGCAGCGTCACGACCACGATGGGCAGGGAGTCCGTGCCCGCGATCGCCATCTGGTCCATGGTCCGGCGCAGCCCAAGCCGCCCGCGCGCGATGTATCCGGTCGCGCTCGTCAGCAGCAGCACTTGGTCTCCCACGAAAGCGACAGCAGCAATCGCTTGCCGGCCAAGCGCGCCGACCATTCCGGCCTCCTCGCTCCAGTTGAGAACTGCTGAACTCCTGCTCGTCGCTGCGGTGCTTCAGCGCCGAAGCCCCTCCGCCTTCGGCGCTTCAGTCCCTCTTGTGGCACACGCTGACAATCCGTGCAACCCCCACCGCAGGGCACGTTCGCGCCCCGGCAGCTCAGGCCGCCGCTCCCACCATCGACAGGAAGTACCTGTGAATCCGCAGATCATCCGTGAGTTCGGGGTGAAATGCGAGCACCAGAAGATTCCCCTGGCGCGCGGCGATGATCCGGCCCTCGTGCACGGCGAGCACATCGACCCCCTCGCCCACGCACTGGATGACCGGCGCGCGGATGAACACCGCCCGTACCCGGCCGCTGTTCACGCCCCTGAAGTCTATATCGGTCTCGAAGCTGTCGACCTGACGGCCGAAGGCATTGCGCTCGACAGTGATATCCATGAGATCCAGCCGGGGCTGGTCCTTCGCCGCCGCCTCGATGTGCTTCGCCATCAGGATCATGCCCGCACAGGTGCCCAGTAGCGGCTTACCCGACACGGCGTGCTCTTTCACCGCCTCCAACAGACCGTACCGCGCCATCAGCTTCCCGATGGTCGTGCTCTCACCCCCTGGGATGATCAGCGCGTCAGATGCCGCCACCTCTTCCGGGGTCCGAACGCCCATCGCTTCCACCTCCAGACGCCGAAGTGCCTGGAGATGCTCGCGCGATGCTCCCTGAACCGCCACCACTCCTACCTTCACAACGCGCTCCTCATTCACGCGGGCACGAGCGATCGGACACATGGCATCCCCTCGGCAGGAACTCGCTCCTGCCATGGGTCGCACTGCGTCAGCCACTGCGGGTCGGTGCGTCGTCTACTGCTTCTCCGCGGAAGGCACAATCAGCGGCAACACGATCGGCAGCGTCACGATCACTGCACTCACGATAATCCACTTGTAAACCCATCCAGGCAGGTTCGGATGTGCCGTTGCCGTCAGGCCGATAGCCATCCCCATCCCCAGCCAGATGCCCGCGACCGCGATGCCTCGTCCAATCACGCCACACACCTCCGATCTGCTCACACTGTCGAGCAGCGCCTCGCCCAGACGCTTCAGGATATCACCGTCCTGTATTCGATGCGAAGGAACCCGCCCCTGCAATCCGGGGCGGCGGCCAATACTCGAACGGCGGCCCTGGTTACGTCCCCGCCGCCTTCTCTTTCGGTTCGCGGACGAACTCCCAGTCCTTGTAGATCTTCTGAACCTCCGGCGTCTTCAGGAACTCGATCAGGGACTTACCGCCATCGGGGTTCTGGGCGCCGCTGATCACGCCGGCCTCGCAAGCGAACTCAGGATAGAGATTAGACGGGATAGCGCCGACGAGTTTCAGATTCTTTGGCAGCGCCGGCAGCGCACCTTTCACATGCACTTCCACAGAGCACGGGTAATACGCGATAGCCGCCTCTACCTTGCCCTCGGCGGCCAGGTCCTTGCTGTCGGCGGCATACTGCGGCAGGAGAATCTTCTTCTGCACCTTATCCCAGATGCCGAGCTTCTCCAGCGCCTCTTTGGTGTGCTTCCCGACTCCGTTTCGATCCGGATCCGGCACAGCGATCAGCTTTACGCTCGGCTTGGCGAAATCCTCGATCCCGTTCACACCGCCCGGGTTCGCTGCCGGAATGACAATGGCCAGCGAATTCTCGGCGATCTTGGCGCGGGTGCCGTCCATCAGCAGTCCCGCCTTCTGGATCTGATCCATCTCCAGGTCACTCATGGATAGGAACGCGTCCGGTTTCGCCTTCCCGTCCAGCACCTTCTTCGTCATGACGACGATGTTGTCTTGCTCCCACTCGATCTTGACTCCGGGGTGCTGCTGCTCGTAGAGCTTCGAGATCCTCGAGAACGGCCCTACCTGGCCGCACGGAACCAGCACCGTGATGGTGCTCTTCTCGGCGACGGCCAGCTTGGCCACCACGGGCTTGCTGCTCGATTCGTATGACGGCTTCGAGCCGCAGCCCGCCGCGACAGCGGCAGCCCCAGCGGCGAGCGCCGCCAGCATCCACCAACGCCAGATCCGCATTCCCAATCTCCTTCAGCCGTCGAGACGGCGTCCAATCAGGGCAGAAGCGCGGCCTCTGCTATCCCATCCTAACAATACGCTTTTATGCTAACAGAAGTGTGAACGAAAAGCGACCATTCTGGGATGCGCGCCGCGGAGCAGCCGGAACTCGCGGCCTCTTTCCGCGGTCTAATCTCCGGCGTAGGCAGGGCGGCACATTGCGTCCCAGGAGACTGAACGATGCACGCACAGGCCGCCGTACAGCATATCCCTCGCAGGTGGCTTCTCTGGCTGCTGCTCGCGTTCGCCGGCTTTCTTGTGCTGCTTATCTCCTACAGCCTCGGCACGACCAGCCACACCGCCAAGCAGACGAATATGATCCCTGGCGCCGGCCCGGTTGACGCCAGCGGCCACGTGATGCGGTCCCCCGCAGGTGGCGGCATGGGCGGCGCCAGAGGCGGAGGCATGGCCGGCGGCGGAGGCGGCGCCCTGCCGGTGTTCGCCGCCAATACGCAGCCGGCCTTCGAGGCAGCCAAAGAGGCTGAATCCCGCGCTCCGGGCGCCTCCACTACCAACCTCCCCTGGCCGACCGGGCCCATGCTCATCCGTACCGCTGACTTGCGCGTGCGGGTCGAGGACGTCGCCAAGGCGCATGAGGAGGTGGCGCGGATCGCCCGCGCGGCGCACGGGTACATCGCCGAGACCATCTTCAACTCCGAGAACGGACCGGCATCCGCCAGCGTCACGCTGCGGGTCCCCGGCCTGGGTCTGGACAGCGCCGTGGACCGCATCGCCGCGCTGGGGAAGCTGCTCAGCAAGCAGATCGGGGCGCAGGAAGTCACCGAGGAGTACGTTGATCTGACCTCCCGAAAAAGGAACCTGGAGCGAGAGGAGCAGCGTCTGCTGGAGCTGCTTCAGCGCGCCGGGAAGATGCGCGATCTGTTGGAGGTCGAGTCAACCCTCGCCCGCGTCCGCGGGGATATAGAGCGGATCTCCGGCCGCATGCGCTACCTTGAGAACCGCGTCAGCCTGTCCACGATCCGCGTACAGCTCGACGGCCCACAGCCGCGGGTCAACGTTGGCGGTCCGGTCTGGTCCGCCTCCGACGTCTCCCGGTCGGCTGTTCGGTCGCTGATCGACACTGGTCGCGGCCTCGCCACCATCGGGATCTGGCTCGGCGTCTACTCGCCCGTGTGGGTTCCGATCGCCCTTTTCTTGGTCTGGCTGGTGCGCAGGACGTCGCCGCGCCCGGCGGCAGCCTCCGCGGCCACGCCGTCGCCAGGCTCATGACATGGCAACAGACGCGACGGCACCGCACGTCCATCCGCTACAGCCAGGAAAGTGGTTGCTCATTCACAGGCAGCATTCGGGGCGGCTTTTCGGTTGACTTCAACGCCATTGACATGCTAGTATTCAGCGCCTTTTCAGGGGGTGTCACAGCGCTCACCATCACTCGGCCTGTGGGTGACCGGACCGCGCCGATGTCCCTCCTGATCGCGAAAGGAGCGCCCGCCGTGAAACTCGCGCGCCTGTTGCTGATCGTTATTGCCCTTCTGCTCCCGGCGCTTGCCGCCGCGGACACTTCAGTCCCGACTCCGACCGTGGCCATCACCTCCCCTGAGCCCGGCATCACCATTGCGGCTGATTCGGTCGCCATCGAGGCGACCTACACCGCGCCGGACGAGAGTATGATGCAGCAGGTCGAGCTGCTGATTGACGGCAACATCATCGAAGCGCTGACCGTCGACCCGCCAAAGGCTTCAGGGGCGGCTTCGTTCATCTGGGGAGCGCTTCATTTCACCGACGGCACGCACACGATCACACTCCGGGCGACCGATTCCGAGGGCCGGGTCGGCACCGCGGAGATCCGCGTTCTCCTGGGACGCAGCCAACCGGCTCCTCCCATCCGCATCAGCGGACCTCTGACGGGCCACACGGTCTCGGGAATGACGCCGGTCGATGTCGCAACTGACCAGCGCACCATGATCAAGTACGTGATCTTCCTGGTGGACGACGTGTTCAAGGCGATGAGCAATGTCTCGCCGTTCACCTATCTGTGGGACACGACCCGGTACCTGAACGGGCTGCACCGCCTACAAGCGAAGGTGTACTTCAAGACCGGCGCCGAGTCGCTCTCGCCGTTCGTTGAAGTGCGCGTCGATAACCCCGGTGGCGCAACGACGATGCGCGGTCCGGTCGCCGCGTCAGGACCGACACCACCGCCGGTTCAGTCGCCGGCACGCGCCGCGCAGCCCGCGCTGCCGGCTCCCATGCGCACTGAGAGCCTGTCGGACCCGCCCGCGGCGATCCAGATCGCGGACGCGGCAGTGGCGACTCCGGGCACGGCCCCCTATGTCAGCCCGGCCGGTGATCTCGTTATTCCGCCTGCGCCGGCCACGGTGACCGCGGCAGCGCCCGCGTCTGCTGCGCCCGAAACGCCCGCGGCTACCGTCCTGCCTGCCCCGGCCGCCGGAGCGTCTGTTGCGCCGGCGGTGGCAGCGCCGTCAGTTGTCGCTCTTCCTTTGGCGGCGGCACCTACCGCCGAAGCCGCTTCGCCTCAGCCCGCGCTTCCGGCTTCTGCGCCGGTTCAAGTGGCGCTGTTGCCGGCGACAGTGGCGTCGATGCCGGCCGCTCCAGCGAAGCCGATCTCAGCCCTCTCCGCGCCGCCGCGCCCGGCGGTTGACGCGGTAGCTGTTCGGCCCTCTCCCGCAGCAACGCAGATCGCTCTGCTGCCGCCAAAGTCGGAGGAGAAGGCCGTTGTGGCGAAGCCGGCCCCCGCGCCTGTGCCAGCCGAGAACGTGTACGTAGTGCAGCCGAACGACTGCCTCTGGACGATTGCCGCGGCCCGCAAGACGACCATCGCCGCTCTCACGGTGCTCAATGATCTCCCGGAGTCGGGCGTCATCCACCCGGGGCAGCGCCTCAGGCTTCCCTCGACGCAGATCTACTGCGACGGTAAGCCGCTGGTTTCCGATGTGGCGCCGATCGTGGCGAACGGCCGCGCCATCGTGCCGCTGCGCGCGGTAGTCGAGAGCGTCGGCGGAACCGTCACCTGGCGCGTGTCGGATCGACAGGCCGGCGCGAGCCTGAACAGCCACCAGGTCACGATCAGAATCGGGAGCGCGGAAGCGACGGTGGATGGGAGCGCCATCATGCTGGTCACCCCGCCGACGCTGAGCGGCAACCGAACGCTCGTTCCGCTGCGCTTCCTGGGCGAGGCACTCAACCTGATGCTGGAATATCAGGACGGCGCCGTCCGCATCGCCACCGATCGGTAAGGACGGCGGGCGCCGCCACCGACGGGTAGCAGGTCTGCGAGTGCGCGACCCGCGCCTCCGGCGGATCGCGGCGTTCGCATCCTGCCGCGCCAGCAATTTCCACATATGTAGAGGAATCGCTGACGCGGGAGCGAACACTAAGCCGCCTTCACTTCTCCGATAGGGGGAATGGCCGGTGAGGATCACCTGTAACAGAAGAGTACTGCACGAAGCGCTTCAGCACGTCAGCCGCGTGGTATCGGGCCGGACGACCCTGCCCATCCTCAGCAATGTGCTGCTGGAGGCGAAGGGCGAGGAGCTGCGCATCGTCGCCTACGACATGGAGATCGGCGCGCAGAGCACCGTCGCCATTCAGTCGCAGGAGGCGGGCGCGCTGACGGTCCCCGCGCGCGTGCTGGTGGACGTTGTGGCCAGCCTACCGGATGCGACGGTGGAGATGCAGAGCCAGGACCGCAGTCTGCTCGGCCTCACCTGCGGCCGCTCCCAGTACACGATCAACGGCCTCCCCGCAGAAGAATACCCCAGCCTGCCCGAAGTGGCCGGCGACCTGGCGATCGAGATCACCCAGGCGGCCATGCGCGAGCTTGTCCGCAGCACCATCTTCGCCGCCTCACGGGACGAAACCAGGGCTATTCTCACCGGAGTCCTGATCGAGAGAGATGGCGACACGGTCAAGATGGTGGCGACGGACAGCTACCGTCTGGCGGTGAAGAGCGCCCCTGCCAGTCAGGTCAAGATAGAGGGGGGCGAGGAGAAGTGGCAGGCGATTATCCCGGCCCGCGGGCTGCAAGAGCTCAACCGCATGCTCGACCCGGGCGCCGAGGAAACGCCGGTCAGGATTCGCGCCAGCGAGCAGCAGATCATGTTCGCGGTCGGCCCGTACCTGCTCGTCTCCCGGCTGATCGAGGGCCAGTTCCCGAACTACGCCCGGCTGCTCGCAGCGGAGCCCGATCGCATGGTCACCGTGGACCGCGAGGACCTTCTCGGCGCCATCAGGCGCGCTGCCATCGTCGCCCGCACCGAGGCCAGCAAGCTGCTCTTCCGCGCCGCGGACGGCACCCTCACCATCAGTGCCGAGAGCGGTGATGTGGGCCGGGCTCATGAAGAGCTCCCCGTTACCCTCGACGGCGCCGAGATCGAGATTGCTTTCAACTCCGAGTACCTGGTCGACGCGCTCGGGGTGATGGAATCGGAGAGCGTCGTGTGGCATCTCACCGGCCCGGAGAGCCCAGGCCTCATGCGGCGGTCGGACGATCCCGATTATATCTATGTCGTGATGCCGATGCGGATGTAGCAGGTGGGCCCGCGGCCTTCACCGCCACACCGGTATCGGGTACACTGAGAGACGGACAGGGCAGGAGAATGCCTCCTGCCCTTCTTCGTGAGAGTTCGGAATCCATGTATCTGAGCCGCCTGGAGCTTCGTGATTTCCGCAACTGGGCGCGCCTGGACCTCACACTGCCGGAGGGCATGGTGATCTTCCACGGCGCCAACGGCGCGGGCAAGACCAACCTCCTCGAGAGCATCTGTCTGGCCGCCGCGGGCGATTCGCCCCGCGCGCATGAATCCCACGACATGATCAGACTGGGCGGGGACATCGCCTTCGTCCGCACCGACTTCCACGGTGCGGAACGCCGGCCCTGCCTCGAAGTCGGGCTCGCGCGCTCGGGCCAGAAGCAGCTCAAGATCAACGGGGCGCCGAAACGCCGCTCCGACCTCATTGGCCTCGCCCCTGTGGTCTACTTCTCAGCGGATGACATCGCTGTCATCAAGGGCGAGCCCGGCGCGCGGCGGCGCCTACTCGACATCGAGATCTCGGCGATCAGCCAGTCCTATTACTTCGAGCTGAATCGTTACCGGCGGTCAATCGAGCAGCGCAATCGGCTGCTGAAGGACATCCGCGGGGGGCGCGCCAGGCCCGACTCACTCGATCCTTGGGACCGGTCTCTGGCAAAGCACGGCGCCGCGGTGACGCTGAAGCGGCACGAGTTCATCGGTGAGCTCGCCCCCGAATCGGCCGCAGCCCATGACTTGCTCGCTGGCCATACAGGCGGCCTCTTGGTAGAGTATCGCCCATCGGTTGGGCTACTGGAGCTACAAGATGCGGGCACGGGCCTGGAGGACGTTAGCTCGTTAGTGGAAAAGATAGCCATTCGTCTCGAGGCCCGGCTGAGAGAGGAACGTCAGAGCGACATTCTCCGCGGCTCGACCGGCTCGGGGCCTCACAGAGACGATCTTGAGGTGCTCCTCCGTCGCGAGCCGGTGCGATTATTCGGTTCGCAGGGCGAGCAGCGCACATGCGCAGTTGCGCTCCGCATCGGCCTGACCTCTGTCGTTCGCACTGCCACGGGCGACAGACCGGTGCTGCTGCTCGATGATGTGTTGTCGGAACTGGATGCGCGATACCGCGTCGGCGTTTTCGCCGCCTGCGCGCAGGCGCAGCAGGTGATCATCACCTGCTGCGATCCTGCGGATATCCCGAGCCAGGCGCGAGAGTCGGCTGCATCCTTCGAGGTACGGGATGGACGGCTCGTCTGAAGAGAAGGGGAAAGCCAGAGACCTGTCGCCGGTGGGACGCCTGCTGGAGGGCGTACTCGCGAACATGGACCTGCGGTCGCGGTTTCGCGAGCACCTCGCAGTGATGGCGTGGCCGCAGATTGTCGGCGAGGTGATCGGCTCGCACACTCGCGCCGAGACCGTTCGAGACGGTGTGCTCATCGTGGCGACGGATACGTCCGCGTGGGCGCAGGAGCTGCACATGCGCCGCCACGACCTGCTGGCGCGAGTGGCCGAGCAGGTCGGCGCCGGGCTCATCCGCGAGATTCACTTCCGCTCGGGAACGGTGGCCCGCGAACGGGGCCGGCGAGCGGCCGCCCCGCGACCGCTCGATATGAAGCTCTCGCCGCGACAGGAGAAGGAGCTGATGGAGGCCGCGGCCCAGATAGAGGACCCTGCCTTGCGCGCGCGGGCGGAGCGGGCGTTCATCGCCGCGGCTCGTATCGGGGAGTGGCGCAAACGAACGGGCTGGCGCCGCTGCGCGCGCTGCGGCCAGTGGCAGCGGGTGGGCCGGCGCTGGTGCGCGTCGTGCACCCACTCCTCCGGCCGGCGGAGGAGAAAGTGAGCGCCGCGCGGACTCGGGTGCTCATGCTCTCGTGGGAATTCCCACCCCGGATCGTGGGGGGCATCGCCAGGCACGTGGACGAGATCTCGCGAGCGCTGGCGCGCAACGGCGTGGACGTGGACGTGCTCACCGCTCACCACCCCGGCGCGCCGAGCTTCGAGGTGATCGCGGCCGGTGCGGGGTGCGTGCGCGTGATGCGCGCCGCGGCCAATCCCGTCAACCCGATCGATTTCATCTCGGACATTCACCAACTGAACTTCCTGCTGCTCGAGCGCCTGCTCGCGGAGGGCGGCGCCGAATACGATCTCCTTCACGCGCACGATTGGCTGGTCGCGTTCGCCGCCCGCACGCTGAAGCACGGCCGGCACATCCCCCTCGTCGGCACCATCCACGCGACCGAGGCGGGTCGGAATCGCGGCATTCACAACCCGATGCAGAGCTACATCCACTCCCAGGAATGGCTACTCACCTACGACGCGTGGCGCGTCATCTGCTGTTCGGATGCCATGGCCTCCGAGGTCTTCGAGAGCCTGCAGACGCCCCTCGACAAGGTGCGCGTGGTGCCGAACGGCGTGGACCCGTCCCGGCTGCGCTGCACGGACACCGCCGATCAGCTGGCGGCGTTTCGACGCCGCTGGGCCGCGCCCGAGGAACGCATTATCTTGTTCGTCGGCCGGCTGGTCCGGGAGAAAGGCGTCGAGGTCCTGGTCGACTCCATGCCGGAGGTGGTCGCCACGCATCCGGAGGCCAAGTTCATCGTCGCCGGCGGCGGGTACGCGGACCACCTGCGCGCTCGTGCCGGTTCTCTCGGGCTCGGCCACAAGGTCGTCTTCACAGGGTTCGTCCCGGAAGTGGATTTGCCGAGATCGTACGCGGTCGCCGACGTGGCCGTCTTCCCGAGCCTGTACGAGCCCTTCGGCATCGTCGAGCTGGAAGCGATGGCCGCCGGCGTCCCCGTGATCACCTCAGATGTCGGCGGCTTCCGCGAAGTAGTCCGACATGGAGAGACCGGTTTGCACACTTGGGCGAACAATCCGCGTTCACTGGCGTGGGGGATCAACGAGGTGCTCTCGAATCTGACGCTGGCCGCGCGGCTGCGTCGAGAGGGCCTGAAAGCGGTCCGCACTCGGTACAACTGGGACGGGATCGCGAGAGCAACGATCTCTGTCTACCAGGAAGTGCTGGTAGAACGCGAAGCGGCGGCCGAGCGCCGCGCGATGCCGCTGTCGGGGACGAGCGTGCATCCACGCTACATGGTTTCGGCAGAGGCGGCGAGCAGGAGCTGAGCGACTCGGTCGGGGCGCGCTGCGCCCACCGCGCCGGCCGGCGTAGGAAGCGATGTAGGGGAGAGGGAGGAGTGATGGTTTCGGCAGTGGTCATGGCGGGAGGCGAGGGTGCGAGGCTTCGGCCTCTGACGTGTGATCTCCCGAAGCCGATGGCGCCTGTTGCGAATCGGCCGATCATGGCCCACATTCTGTCGCTGCTGCAGCGACTGGGGGTAACCGAGGCCTATGCGACTCTTCACTTTCTCGCCGACGAGGTCGAGGGCTACTTCGGCGATGGCTCCGACTGGGGAATCCGGCTGGGATATGCGGTTGAGGACAGCCCCCTGGGGACGGCAGGCAGCGTGCGCCGCCTGCTCGACAGACTGAAGGATACCTTCGTCGTCATCAGCGGCGACGCGCTCACTGACTTCGACCTCAGACCCGCCATCGAATTCCATCGCGAGCGCGGGTCGGCGGCGACGTTGGTGCTGACTCGCGTCACCAATCCGCTCGAGTACGGTGTGGTCATCACCGATGCCGACGGCCGCGTCCGCCACTTCCTCGAGAAGCCGAGCGCGGGCGAGGTCTTCTCCGACACCGTCAACACGGGCATCTACATCCTCGAACCTCGCGTCCTCGAGCGGGTGGATCCGTCGCGGTCGGTGGACTTCAGCCAGCACCTTTTTCCGTCGCTTCTTACCGATGGCGAGCCCATGTTCGGCTACGTCGCGAGCGGGTACTGGACCGATATCGGCAACCTCGATCAGTATCGCGCCGCCAACCAGGACTGCCTTCGCGGAGCGGTCGCTGTTGACCTGCCGGGGGAGCAACTGAGCGAAGGCATCTGGGCCGGCGGCGAGACTCGCATCCACCCCGAGGCGCGGCTCGTGGCGCCGGTGCTGATCGGCCACGGCTGCAGCATAGACGAGGGCGCCCAGATCGGCCCATTCTCCATCCTGGGGGACAACTGCGTGGTCGAGCCAGGCGTGCTGGTGGACCACTCGGTCGTGTGGAGCGGCGTGTACCTGGGCGCCGGCACCCGCGTCAATGCCGCCACGGTCTGCCGCAACGTCATCGCCAAGCGGCACGTGACCATCAACGAGGGCGCAGTTGTCGGCGATCGATGCGTGCTGGAGGACGGCACCACGGTCATGCCCCGCATCCGCATCTGGCCCGACAAGGTGACAGAGAAAGGCTCGAAGGTGACCATGAGCCTGATCTGGGGCACCAAGTGGCCGGGCGCGCTGTTCGGCGCCAGCGGGGTGAGCGGGCTGGCGAACGTCGAGGTTACGCCGGAGTTCTCCGCTCGCCTGGGAGCGGCCTTTGGCGCCTATCTCGAGAGCGGCGCGCAGGTGATCACCAGCCGCGATTCGCACCATGTCTCGCGAATGACCAAGCGCGCCATCATCGCCGGCCTCATGTCGGTGGGCGCGAACGTGCTGGATCTGCGCACCATGCCCGGCGCGGTTTCGCGCCATATGGCGAACATCTCCGGCGCGGCCGGCGGAGTGCACGCGTCCGTGTCGCCTTCGGACCCATCACAGACGCTGATCGAGTTCTTCGACGGCGCCGGGAAGAACCTGGACCGTGCGGCCGACCGCCGCATCGAGAGCATTTTCTTCCGAGAGGACTTCCGCCGTGCGCCGCGCGATGCGGTCGGCAACCTCGAATTCCTGGGCCGAACCGTCGAGTATTACACCGAGGATTTCCTCAATTTCCTGGATGCCGACTCCATCCGCCGCCGCGCGCCGAAGCTGGTAATCGACTACGCGTTCGGGCCGCTCTGCCTGCTGATGCCGCTCGTGCTGGGCCGGCTGGGATGCGAATCAACCGGCGTCAACGCGTTCGTCGACCCCACCCGTTCCCACGAGGCCTGGCTGAGGCGCGATCAGCGCATGGATGAACTGGGCGAAGTGGTGCAGGCGCTCCGCTCCGATCTCGGCGTCCTCATGGGCGGTCACGGCGATCGCTTCGTGGCCTGCGACGAGAAGGGCGCGAAGGTCATGGGCGACGACCTTCTGCTCTGCTTCATGGACCTCGTGCTTGCGCACAACACTGTCTCCAATCGGATCGCCGTTCCCTTCAGCGCCACCTCCGGCGTCGAGGAAGTCTGCGAGCGCTATGGCGCGACGGCCATTCGCACAAAGGCAGACCCCGGGTCGCTGATGGAGATCGCGGGCAGCGACCCCGACCTCGCGTTCGCGGGCGACATCGACGGCGGCTTCATCTTCCCGCGCTTCCTTCCGGCGTTCGACGCCATGCTGGCGCTCGGAAAGCTGCTCGAACTACTGGCGCGGAGCGCTCAGAAGCTCAGCGACGTGCGCCAGCGCATCCCGAAGTACTCCCGCTCTCACCGTGAGGTGGACTGCCCCTGGGAGCAGAAGGGCATGGTGATGCGCCGGCTGCACGAGGAGGCGCAGGGGCTCCCGGTCGAGCAACTCGACGGCCTGAAGGTCCATCTGCCGGAGGGCTGGGTGCTCGTCCTGCCCGACGTCTCGGCGTCCCTCTTCCACGTCCGCGCCGAGAGCCACGACCAGCACTCGGCCGCCGAACTGGTCGAGCGTTACTCGGCGCACATCCAGCGGCTGCAGGCGCAGTTGTAGCGGCGCGACGCCAGGTAATCGGGCGGGCCCAGGTTCGCACTAGACTTCGGGGGCGGCGGGCTCTAGTCTGGCCAGCAGATCAGCAATAGATGCTCGTTCGGTCTCGTCCTGTGCGAGTGGTAGAGCCCTGTCCAGACAAGCTCGTGCCTCGGCTAGCCTGCATTATTCATGAGGGTGAGTGAAGGAGTGGTTGAAGGCGCTTTCGGATGGGCGCGAGGGAAGGCGGGCGGTAGGTTGACCGCGATTCTCCGAGCGGGAGTGCCCACAGGGCC
>JBEKKD010000001.1:0-62674 GCA_050010895.1 Armatimonadota bacterium | reverse complement strand
GGGAAGTGGCTGGTCCGTTCGGGTCCGCTGGCGCCGGCTGCGACCGGCCGCAGCCCCACGCCAGAGCCAGCACCGAGTAGGCCAGGACGGCCCAGACTTGCCGGGTGTCCTTTCCAGAATTCCGCCTGCGCACGCTTCCGCCCATATCTCACTCCCCTTCAGATGCTGTTCTCGACCGACAGCGGCCGCCCGCAGAGCGGGCACGTCGTAGTCCCTACTGGGAAGGTCTCTCCACACCACTTGCATTCCGGCTGCTGCTGGCTCGGCGCCATCGCCTCGCCGCTGGAAGGTCCGGACCCAAACGTGCTGACGGGCGCTTCACCCGCACCATCCTCGTCTCGCGTCCAGATGTGGGCCTTTAGGGCGTCAACAAGTTCGTCGTACCCTGACCCCTTGCCGTGGATGCTGAAAGACCGGTAGCCGCGGGCGGCCACGACCACGCGCCTGGGATTCCAACCATTGCTCATGAACTGCGTCAGCCCGAGCAACTCCTCCCACCTGAGGGCAATCGGCCCGCCGTAGCACTTTGTGACCTGAAGACCCCGCTCGTCCCACACGACACTCTGGGCAGGCCAGCGGACCACACTCGGCCAAAGCAGGATAGGGACGAGGATCGCGATCCCGATGCCGCCCACGCCGAGGAGCGCCAGCTCAGCCCGGGTCGTCAGATGCCAACTTCGATCGGTGCCAACCTGGCTCAGCATCGCTCCTGGCGGAGACATTACCGCCTGGCACAACGCGCTGATTCCCCCCACCGGGACCAAGGACCAGAACAGGAGGAGGAGCACAAGTCCCTGTCGGTAATCCCTAGGGGTCCCGTCAGTATAGGTCCCCCGCGCCGCCGGGCGAAGCTGCGCCGCCTCCGCGCGCTCGCGTCGAGTGGGCGGATAGTAGTTGACATAGTAGTAGCCGGGGAAAAGATACCGCATCGTCGTCGCCCTCATTTCTCCACTGTCGACATCCCGCGAGTCATTGTCGGCCTCTTCCGTTGCTTGCTGCCGACGTGCCCTTGCCCCTGCTCCCCGCTCATGCGCGCATTCTACTCTCGCCGCCGCCTCTTGGGAAGCGCTCCAGCGGGCGGCCTCGCCGTCGCCGTCCCGGCGGCGAAGCCGCCGATCCGCGTGTATCGGCGTCCATCGGCGGATGGCCTTGCCGTTTTCGTCGTTCCGCGCCGCGTATCGCGCGCGACACTTGCGCGCCCCGATTTCGCCCCCCAACCCACCACACTGCCCCAGGAACGATTTTCGACCCCGCGCGCGACTTTTTTCACCACCCGACACGCGGCCGCGCATCGCGACACCCCCCTCGCCACGCCCCCCTCAGCCCCCTCCCAGCCCATCCTGGAGTGCGCGCACCGCGCCCGCGAAATCGCGCTCCAATTACTAATTCGTTAGGAGACCCAAAACGGGCTTGCTGCTTGTACGAGTAAGCGCTTACTTGCTGCTCTGTCATTGCGAGCGGGAATCAGCGTGCATCGGCGTTCATCGGCGGATGGTCTTGCCGTTCGCCGTTCCCGGAGTTTACCCTGAGCGCAGCGAACGGGACTCTTCGACTCCTCGACTCTTCGACCCTCGCCTTGACAATCCTCAGCGGCCGCGGCTATCATATCCGTCAGCCGACGGACACTATGCCGCGCGGTCGGATGGTTGGCGCCGTGAGGGCGAGTGGCGGAATTGGTAGACGCGCAGGATTTAGGATCCTGTGGCGAAAGCCGTGGGAGTTCGATTCTCCCCTCGCCCACCAGCCCACAGGCAGCGTGCACGAGGCATCGAGCGGGAGTAGCTCAGTGGTAGAGCGTCACCTTGCCAAGGTGAGGGTCGAGGGTTCAAGTCCCTTCTCCCGCTCCAGAGGATTCTGACGCGGGACGCGTGATCGAGGGGCATGGCGCCTTTCGATCGGGTTCGCAGACATGGATTGACGGCGGAACGACGGCAGCGCTGCGTTCCTGCCGGATCCTTTCAGACCTCGCCTGATCGCTCGGCGAGGTCATCGTGTTGCCATAGGCCCATCGCAAGGGACTGGTGAGGAGTAACGTCGTGACCGCTCCGGCTAAAGAGAAGACTGACGTAGAGGTAGAGACGAAGCAGCTTGAGGGAGGTCAGGTAGAGCTGGACATTCGGGTTCCGGCCGAGCCCGTCCGGAAGATCCGGGAAAAGGTGGTTTCGACCTTTGTCCGGCGGGCCAACATCCCGGGGTTCCGCAAGGGCAAAGCGCCGCGCGCGGTAGTCGAGCGCTTCATGGATCAGGATGCCCTCAAGGAGCAGATCATCGACTCGCTGCTTTCGGACGCCTACGACGCGGCCCTCGAGAAAACCGGGATCAAGGCGCTCGATCGCGCCGTGATCGCCGACCAGGAGCTGACGGAAGACGGGGCGCTCACGTTCAAGGCCACCGTCACGGTCCGGCCGGAGATCACGCTGGGGGAATACAAGGGCATCGAAGTCACGCGCCAGATTACACCCGTCACCGACGAGCAGGTCAACACGGAACTCGAGCGTCTCCGCTCTCGCCGCGCCCAGTACGGGGACCTGCCAGAGGGCGGGGTGATCGAGAAGGGCGATCTCGTCGTCGTTGACTACGACATGTCGGTCGATGGCGAGAAGCGCGAGGACGCAAGCGCATCGGGCTATCCGCTCGAAGTCGGCGCGGATCAGCTCTTCCCTGAGCTGAACGACATTCTCGTCGGCGCACGACCGGATGACACGAAGGAGCTCCAGGTTACGTACCCCGAGGGCCACACCGATGCCTCGCTGGCCGGCAAGACAGCGACCTTTCAGGTATCGGTGAAGCAGGCTCGACGCCGGCAACTGCCGGAGTTGAGCGACGAATTCGCAGTCCAGGTCTCAGGCCTGGAAACAGCGGACGCGCTGCGCGAGCGCATTCGGCAGAATCTGGAGGCTATCGGGAAGGCGATCGCCGAGGAGGGCGTGCGCGATCAGCTCATCCGCACGCTGGCGGAAGGCGCAACCCTCGATGTGCCGCATACCATCGTGAGCCGCGAGACCGATCGCCGCATCGACGAGGTAACGGACGAACTGGAGCGGCGCAACCTCACGCTCCACCAGTACCTGCAGCAGACCAACCGCTCCTTCGAGGACTGGAAGGCGGACCTGGAGGCTGACGCGCGGCAGATCGCCCGGCGGGCACTGATCCTCGACGAGATCGGCGAACGCGAGAAGATCGAAGTGGCCGACGGGGAGCTGCACGCCGAGATACACCGTCTCGCCGAAGCCGAGCACATAGACGAAGAGCGCCTCCGCCAGAGGCTCCACGACAGCGGCGAGCTCACGCGCGTCTACAACCGGCTGTACCATCACAAGATCCTTCAGTTCCTGGAAGACAACGCTCAGGTCACTGAGGAAACCGTGGAGTCGGCCTCCGATGTCGAGCAGACGCCGGAACAGAGCGCCGGGACGGCCGAGCCGGCGACTGAGGGGTAGATCTGCGGTCCCGCGATCCCGGGACTGACGTACCGAGACGCGACCGATTATCGCCAAGGAGCCCATGATGGTCTTCCGCGACTATGACCCGGCGCGCGACCGGGAGGCTGTCAAGCGCATCTGGTATGAGTGCGGCTGGATCGGTCGCGACAAAGACGAGTCGCTCTCCCTCAGCATACAGGCCGGCCGGGCTCTGGTCGCCGAGATGAATGGCGAGGCGGAATGCCTAGTGTTGAGCGCGCCGGGCACCATTCGTTATCTCGACGAGGACCTGCCATTCGCGTGCGTGACCGGCGTCACGACCAGCCACATCGCTCGAAAGCAGGGATTCCCGAAGCGTCTCGTCGCAGCCGCGCTCGCGGCCGACGTGGTGGAACACGGCGCACTGGTTGCCGGCCTGGGGATGTTCGAGCAGGGCTTCTACAACCAACTCGGATTCGGCAGCGGCGTCTACGAGCATTGGCTGAGCTTCGATCCCTCGTGCTTGCGAGTCGATGCCACGGCGCGCGTGCCGCGCCGCATCGCACCCGGCGACTGGGCCGTCGCTCACGCCGCGCGCGTCGCCAGGCGACGGGGGCACGGCGGCTGCAACCTCACGCCAGCCGAAATGACACGGGTGGACATGCTGGACGAGGACAAGGGGTTCGGCCTCGGTTACAACGACGGCCCGGATGGCGAGCTCAGCCACTACCTCTGGTTCTCTGCCAAGAATATGGACAGCGGCCCGTACAGCGTGAAGTGGTGCGTCTTCCGCAGCCGGGAGCAGTTCCTGGAGCTGATGGCGCTGGTGAAGTCTCTCGGAGACCAGGTGCGGCTGGTAGAGATGCACGAGCCGGCAGGAATCCAACTTCAGGACCTGCTGGAGAAGCCGTTCAAGCATCGGAGCGTCAGCAGAAGTGCCCGTTTTGAGAGCGCCGCTCGCAGCGAAGCGTACTGGCAGATGCGAATCTGCGACTTGCCGGGATGCATGGCAAAGACCCGTCTCAGGTGCGATGCACTGAGGTTCAACCTCAGTCTCTCAGATCCGATTGAGCGATATCTCGCTGCTGATTCGGCCTGGGGCGGCTCCGGCGGCGACCTCATTGTCTCGCTCGCCTCCGCATGCAGCGCGCAGAAGGGCAGGGATCCGTCGCTGCCGACCCTCACCGCCACTATTCCTTCGTTCACCCGCCTGTGGCTCGGCGTGCGCCCTGCCACCGGTCTCGCGATCACTGACGACCTCTCTGGGCCGCAAGACCTGCTCGAACAGCTCGATTGGGCGTTCCGGCTGCCAGAGCCGAAGCCGGACTGGGACTTCTAGTCGTCCGGCCCGGGAGAGCGTCTACGGGGCTGCCGATCCGTTGAGCTAGGCCCTGGCCGACGACTCGCCGCCGATCACGTCAGGCGTCAGAACACGGTTCATGCTCCCCGTGCGATAGCCCTCAAGGTCGAGTGTGACGTAGAGGTAGCCGAGCTTCCGGAATTCTGACACGATCCGATCCCGCTCCGCCGGCGCTACTGCCTTGGAGAGGTCCTCGACTCCGACCTCGATGCGCGCCGTTTCGCCGTGATGTCGGACGCGCAGTTGGCGGAAGCCGAGGTCCCGCAGTACCTGTTCCGCAGCGGCGACTCGCTTGAGCCCCTCGCGCGTGATGCTGTCGCCATAGGGGAACCGAGAGGCGAGGCAGGCGAAAGACGGCTTGTCCCACGTCGGCAGTCCGAGCTCTCTCGAAAGCTCCCGCACGTCGGCTTTGGTCAGCCCGGCTTCGCGAAGCGGATGTCGGACTCCGAGCTGGGCCGCTGCCTTCGTCCCCGGGCGGAAGTCTCCCTCATCGTCCACATTGCTCCCGTCCGCCACGGCCGGCAGTCCCTCTTCCTCGGCGATGGCGATGAGCTTCCCGAACAGCTCCTGCTTGCAGTAGAAACAGCGCTCCGGCGGATTGCTGGCGAACTCCTCCATATCGAGCTCTTCAGTGTGAATCGTGCGCAGACGGGCTCCCATCTCGTGCGCCAGGCAGACCGCCTCGTCCACTTCGTGCATCGGGTATGTCTCTGAGGAAGCCGTCACCGCGAGCACCCGGTCGCCCAATGCCTCCATGGCCACCCTCAGCAGCAGCGTGCTATCAACGCCGCCGGAGTAGGCAACCAACACCCCTCCGGTCTGCGCCAGAATGCTCTTCAGCATGTCATACTTGTTCTGCAGGTCTTCTCGCACTCACATCTCCTATCGGACAAGTAGGTGTATTGTACCACCAGTTGCCCCCGGCGAGCCACCCCATCGTGCTGTTGCGGCAACCGACAGGAGAACCGGGGCTTGGTGACGAACAGCGAGGACGATGGAGGATCTCGCATGAACCAGCGCCATCTTCTTCTGCTCGCAGTTGCTGCATGTATTTCCTGCCTGGCAGCCGGGTGCGGCCGGCCGGTGCTGCCTGGGGGACAGTTTAGAGGACCGAAGGCTCAAACGAACACGAACGCAGCGTCGACTAGCCCACTCCCGGCCAAGCCCATCGTCGAAGAAGGACCCACGAGCGCCAAGGTAAGGATCGTGGCATTCTTCCCTATCGACGACCAACACAAGCCGGTGATGGATCTTCTGAAGGGGCTCGTTCAGGAGTATCCCGGCAAGGTCTACGTGAAATACGTGGACTACAGAACTCCGCAAGGCTACGAGGTCTTCCAGAACGCGAAGATGACGGTGTCGGGGTTGATGATCAACAGCGAGAAAGACTACACGATTCACGCGAAGCCCAACCCGTATACCGTGGATTTCTCTCAAGAGATGGGCCGGTACTGGACGGCCGACCACGTGAAGAAGGCCGTTGCGGAAGAGATCGAGAAGCAGTACGGCAAGGGCCCGTCTAGCAAGTAGCCAGGGGCCCCTTGGGCGTCAGGCAGGCCAACTGCTGCGTTTCGGGGAGAGATGCCCGATCCTTCCGAGCGCGCTTTGCTTCATAGAGGGCCTCGTCGGCCGCCGTCAACAATTGGCCGACCTGCGCCAGACCGTCCTCTGTGGCGGCGGTACCGATGCTCAGTCCCAACACGGCCGTCGTCTGCCTCCAACTCTGCATCGCCCGGATCTCGGCACTGAAATCCTCTGCGAGCCGCACGGCGAGCGCTTCCCCGCCGCGCGTATCTGTCTCCGGAAGGACCACCAGGAACTCATCGCCGCCCATCCGGCCGGCAGCATCCGAGCTCCTGAGGTTCCCTGCGAGCACACGCCCAAGGGCGCAAAGCACTCTGTCACCCACCGCATGACCGTAGCAGTCATTCACCGCCTTGAGATTGTCCACGTCAACGGCCAGCAGGGCGAGAGGCCGTTGGTAGCGGCCTGCTCTCTCGGCCTCAATGCTCAAGACGCGCTCCATTTCCCGCCGATTGGCGAGGCCCGTCAGGTGGTCAGTGCTGGCCAGCCGACCAAGCTGCGCGTGCAGTTGAACGTTCTCGATCGCAATCGCCGCCTCAGAGCACAGCACCTGGACGAACTCCACGTGACTGCTCCGCGGTCTCCTGGCGACGCGAGAGGCGATCGTCAGAACTCCTACAGGGCCTCCTGGGCCTATGAGTGGCGCGGTGAGCAGCCGATGAAGCCCGCAGACGCCGTCGGGGACGTTCTCGAGCACCGGTTTCCGCTCCCCCATCGCCCGCAGCGCCGACGCCGTGAGTGCGGCGGCGAATGGCTGCTCATCCTGAGCGTCCAGCCCGGCGGACGAGGTGAGCACGAGCCGGCCCTCGTCTGCCAGCAGAGACACGGCTCCGGCATCCGTGCCGGTGGCGCGCATGGTCTGATCCAGCAGCATGCTCGCGAGAGCGTGCAGATTGACTCCGGCATTCGCCGCGTGAGCCAGATCGTAGACAGCGCTCACACGCTGGAGCGAGCTGTGGAGGTACTCACGGAGGCTCTCATAAGCGACCGCCTCGCGTCTGATCAACGCGAAGAACACCGCCAGGATCCCAGCGGAGACGAGCACCGCGAGCACGCGCAGCGGCGGGGTCGTCACCACCACATCGGGATTGGAGTGCCCGAGCACGACGAGAAGGTACAGCACTGCTGCCAGAACAGTCGCGCCGATGCCATCGCGTATGTTCAGGCGCAGGGCCGCGTACAGGACCGGTCCGTAGTAGAGCAGGTAGTACTCGCTCTGAACTCCGCCGGTCGACCAGACAACCGCGGTAATGAAGAGCAGGTCGACGACGGTAACCGCCATGTGATGGGGCGAGTCGTCCTGCTCCAGTGCGCGCGTGATGGCGGGGACGACGGCAGTGAGGAGGACGTACAGCAACGCACCAGTGGCTAGGGAGATCCCCTGCCAGGCGTGGCCCTGCGCCACGGCATGCATCCCGGCGGTAACAGCGGCCGTCACGAGGATGATGCCACGGGCAAAGCGGATCTGCCGCGGTTCGAATAGGCGCAGATCGGGTCTCAGTCCAATACCTCCCGCGGGCAGGGCGTGCGTGCGTCGCATGCGCCCCTTGCCGGCGGCGCTTCACGCCGCTCGCGCCCCCCTCATTGCCCGGCCACACGCGACGCCGCTGCCTGCCCGACAGCGCTGATGATCCTTATTCCACAAGTCTCAGAGCAGACCGCAGACCCGGCCTCTGTCGCCCCCGTTGCGACGGGACCGAACGCGCCATGATCGCCGCCGCGGCAGGTCAATCGGCACCCCTCTACGGACGTTCGCCCAACAAAGAAACATCGGGCGAACGTCTTCTTTCAGGTATTCGCTGGTCTTCTGATGACTTTCGCCCTTACTTCTTTGGGCGAAAGTCATTAGTATCGTCAGTGGCGCAAGGACGCTACAGGAGCCTGCCGCCGGTGACCGCGAGTCCCGGCTGGGACCAAGCCGCCCGGTCTCGGCCGGGCCCGCACCGTCTTGGCTGCACGCGTCCCTGCCGCCAGGAGCGTATGGCACGAGACAGCAGATGGAAGAAGCGCTGCGTCGCAGCGGCGCGGATTACGCTGAGATCAGGATCGAGCGGGCGCAGACGACTGAGATCGGCTTCCGGGGCCACGAGATAGATCGCATCTCGTCCTCCAGTTCACTGGGCGGGACGGCTCGGGCGGTCGTCAGAGGCGGCTGGGGCGTCGTCACCTTCAACGATATCGCCGACCTTCGCGCGCGCGTGAACGAGGCAGTGGCCTGCGCCCGACTGGTGGGGCACGAGAAGACCGAGTTGGCCGCTGTCGAGAGGATCGAGGAAATCATACCTGCGCCGCCGATGCTGCGGGACTTCCGTGGAGTCGCCCTGTCGGAGAAGAAGCAGGTGACTGAGCAGTGCAATGAGCTGATGCTCGCCGTGCGGGGAATCCACACGACGCAGACATCGTACCGAGACGCGTACCGGGAGGTCCACTTCGCGAACAGCGAAGGCAGCTACTTCGAGGAGACGCGTCCCGACGTGGTGGTCTCGCTGGGCGCGGTGGCACGCGAGGGCGACCTCGTCCAGCGCGCTCACGAGAGTGCGGGGCGTGCCGCCGGATTCGAGGTTGCGCTCGGGCTCGAGAGTAAGGCGGCGGCGGCGGCGCAGCGCGCGGCCGATCTGCTGGCCGCGCCGCAGGTGCAGGGCAGCGTCTACACCGTCATCCTCAACCAGAAGCTCGGCGGCGTGTTCGCGCATGAGGCATTCGGCCATCTCAGCGAATCCGACTTCGTGTACGAAAACGAGAAGATGAAAGAGCTGATGGTGCTGGGCAAGCAGTTCGGTTCGGGCGCTCTCAGTATCGTCGATGACGGCTCTCTGCCGGGCGGCCGCGGGAGTCACCCGTTCGATGACGAAGGCGTGCGCACTCGGAAGAACTACCTGATCAGGGACGGTGTCCTCGTGGGCCGTCTGCACAGCAGGGAGACCGCGGCCAAGATGGGTGAGAGCGTGACCGGCAACGCGCGTGCGCTGACGTGGCGTTTCCCGCCTATCGTGCGCATGGCGAACACCTTTATCGAACCGCGATCCGCCGCCTTCGACGATCTGATACGGGACGTGCGGCTGGGTCTCTATGCTCTGGACATGATCGGCGGCCAAACCATGATGGAGATGTTCACCTTCAGCGCGGCCTATGGCTACATGATCCGCGACGGCCGTGTCGCTGAGTTGGTGCGCGATGTCGTTCTCACAGGCAACGTCTTCGAGACACTGAAGAACATCGACATGGTCGCAGACGATCTCGCCTGGGCGGATGGTGGAGGCGGCTGTGGCAAGGGCGGCCAGTCGCCTCTGCCCGTCGGGATCGGCAGCCCGCATGTCCGCATACAGGGCGTCACCGTGGGAGGTCGCCAATGATCGAGAGAGCACTCGAACTCGCGCTGAAGAGAGCGCGGGCCGCGGAGATCGTCATGCACGACGAGCGCATGTCGTCGGCGGAGTATGAGGACGACAAGCTGAAGCGGGTCAGCGCCTCTCAGTCGCTGGATCTCACGGTGCGGGTCATCGTCGATGACAGAGTTGGGGTCAGCAGGGCTACCGATGAAAGCGAGGCGGAGTCGGCGGTGGCTCGCGCGATCGAGCTGGCCGAGTTCGGCAGCGAGGCGCGATTCGACTTCCCAGGGCCTGCGCCCGGCGCGCCTGTCCAGACGTATGATCCGCAGGTGGAGCGCATATCCCGCGATGAACTCGTGGCAGCGGGTGGGGAGATGCTGGAACGCATCAAGTCCTACAACCAGGAGATCAAGACCTCGGCCGAATCGGCATGGGTCGTTTCGAGGGGCCGCCTCATCAACTCCAGCGGCCTGGACGTGAGCGCGGATTACAGCACCCACGTCGGGCATGTCTCCGGCCTGCTGATCCGCGGGACCGATATGCTGTTCGTGGGCAAGCTGCACTACTGGCGATCGAAAACCCTCGATGTACGAGAGCTGACAGACGCCGCGATCGTCGAATTCCGCCGTTCCGAGCGCACCGCCGATCTGGCGACGAAGGAGATGCCGGTCATCTTCACTCCCCGCGGTATGCAGGTCATTCTGGGGCCGCTTCTCATGGGGACCAATGGCAAGAACGTCCTCAAGGGCGACTCTCCCCTCGCCCACAGGCTGGGGGAGCCCATCGCGGCGCCGGGGTTCTCGCTTGCCGATGATGGAACGCTCGACTTCGCACCCCAGAGCGCGCCGTATGACGGAGAGGGCGTCCCCAGGCAGCGGAATGAGATTATCCGCAGCGGTGTTCTATCGGCGTTCCTCTATGACCTCGAGACCGCTTCCAAAGCCGGCGCCCGCAGCACGGGGAACGGCCCCGGCTGTGGAGCCTCCAACACGGTCGTGGCGCCTGGTGACGTCTCGTTCGACGAGATGGTCAGAGGCACGAAAGAGGGCGTCATCGTAGAGCAGGTGCTCGGACTCGGACAGGGCAACGTCATCAATGGCGATTTTTCGGTTAACATCGCCCTGGGCTACAAGATCGAAAACGGTGAAATCGTGGGCCGCGTGAAAGACGCGATGGTGGCGGGCAATGTATACAAGGCGCTGCCGCGAATCGAGGCGATCGGCTCCGAGCCGGAGTGGTCGTACTCCACCTATTCCCCGGCGATCAAGTTCGCGTCGCTGAGTGTTGTGGCCGCCGGATAGCCGCCGGTACGTCCACACCAGGTCGGACCGACGGGCGACGGGCCTGCTCTGAGGAGATGCTGGCTACGGTCGGCATCCTGAGTCCGTCGCACATCCCGCGAACACTTCCAGGCTCTCATTCGTTCCTATATCAGGACGGCAATGAGCGACTTCGAGTCCTTCTACCGAGTCAATGTGCAACTCGTCCATGCCATGGCTTTCGCCCGGCTCCGGGATCAGTGGCAGGCCGAGGACATTGTCCAGGAGACCTTCCTGCGGGCCTGGCGGCACTTCGAAGCGCTCTCAGTCGCGGAACCTCCGGCCCAGCGCGCCTGGCTGCTGCAGACCATGCGCAACCTGGCGACTGACGTATGGCGGCGGCAGGCGGCATTTCCTGTCCACGCTCTCCCGGCGCACCACCCGGGGGGCGGCAATCAAGCGGATCTGCGGATGGACGTGATGAGCGCCCTGATGCAGCTCGACGAGGCAGACCGGGAGATGGTGGTCATGCGGTATCTGCAGGACATGACGAGCCGCGAGATCGGGGAAGTGCTGGGCGTTCCGGAGGGTTCCGTGCGGCGACGACTGTCGGAGTGCAGGCACGTCCTCGCAGATAGCCTGGGGCAGTGGGCCCCGACCGGAGCGGCTGCGGCTTCGCCGAAGCCTGCTGCCGGCCGCGGTGGAGCATGCGGCGGGAAGCGCCGCGGTGGAGCGTGCGGCGCGAAGCGCCGCGGGAGTGTCGCATGAGAGCTGAGGACATCGATCAGGCGCTGTCAACGGCGCTGCGCGCCGGCCTCGCCCTGAGCGAGACCGAGAAGGACGCGCTGTGGGATGGGTTCACGGCACGGGCGCGTGGCGAGGCGCAGGCGTGGGCGTTCTTCATGGCAGCTATGATCCGCACCACCGCGAGGATACGGCCTGCGAGCATCAGGTCGAGTTGGGCGAACCGGAGTCGCTCAGCCGGGCTGTACAGACAATGAATGGGGAGAGTGAGATGAACGAAGAGAACGAAGTCGAGAAAGAGAGTATGCTCCGCGCGGCGACGAGCGAGAGCGCGGGAGTCATCCGCGGGATTCCTAGTCGGCGGATCGAGTCGGCGGGCGTGCTCGACCTGCGCGGCGTTCCAGCAGAGCAAGTCGCACAAATCGAGTCGATCAAGTCCGCGGGCATCATACTGCTGGACGAGAAGAACAGCGCCGCGCTCGCGAATGTGTCTGTGGAAAGCGCCGGGTCAATAGTGGTGGCCCCCTCCGACCTCCGGGTCATCGTACAGCCGGACATCACCATCTCCAGAGCGATGGCCGAGGGGATGCCATCGGGCCAGAAGGTGATGGTCGTCGGCAACGCGTTCATCAGGCCTGATGTCCCCGCGGCGCTGATCGGGGAGAAGTTCGATGACCTGCGTATGGTGGGCATCGTGGTGGCCTGCGAGAGTGTCATTGGCGCCATGTTCGGCAAGCTCGAGATCACCGGCATCACGATCGTGCTCCCCGACTCGGTGGGCGCGGTGGTGCGTTCTGTCGGGCAGACCAGCGTCACGCCCGACTACCTCTCCCGGCTCGACGACGGCACCACCTACGTGAACATCGGTCAGACGACGTTCTCGGTGGACGTCACCGAGGAAATGGTGGGCACGAAGATCGCGGCCTACCACAACGTGGGGCAGACGTCGGGCCCGGAGGCGGTGCTGAACCTGCTGAAGACGCGCTGCCCAACCAACCTGGGGCAGTTCGAGGCGACGAGTGCGGAGGAAGCAGCGGCCGAGGGCAAAAAGGTGTCCAACTACGGAAAGCGCATGCTGACGCGGGCATTCCTGGAGCGCATCCGCGATGATTCGTCGTATGAGAATTACGGCGAGACCATCATCGCCGCCGACGTGCCCGAGGAGCTGCTGTTCCGGAAGATCGCGAAGTACACGAACTACGGCAAGACCATCGGCCCCGCCCGACTGCTGGCCGCGCTGGAGGACCGGTGTACTGAGAACTTCGGCTCGTTTGTGGAGGTCAGCGCCGAGTCCGCGGGTGTCGTCGAGAACCGTGATGAGATGATGCTGGGGCGCGCCGAACTGGAGCTGATGGATGACGGCTCGCACCTGGAGAACCACGGGGAGCTGACATTCGCCGAGGACGTCACTCCAGAGCTGCTATTACAGAAGATCGGGGTCTACGTGAACCATGGCACCATACAGGCTCCGGCACAGCTCTTGGCCGTACTCAGACTCATGATCCTCAAGGGCCGCGGTCAGAACCACGGCGAACTCGAGGAATGCTGACACGCCGCCACTCACTCCTGCAGGGCTATAGCTTCCCGATCTCCTTGAGCGAGATATGGCGGCCGTCACCGATGATGATGTGATCGAGCAGAGTGACCCCCATCAGGTCACCTGCCTGCTTCAGCCGCGCGGTGAGGGCGATGTCGTCTCTGCTTGGACTGGGGTCGCCCGATGGGTGGTTATGGCAGACGATCAGATTCGCCGAGCCATGAGCGAGAGCTTCTCTGAATATCTCCCTCGGATGGGCCGGACTGCCTGTCAGGGTCCCAACCGAGACCGTGTGGACGCGGATCACCTGGTTGCGCGTGTCGAGGAAGATGGCGACCAAGCGCTCCTGCTGCTGGTACCGGAGATCCTCCATGACCAGCTTGGCCGCGTCCCACGCGTTGTTGATAGTGGGCCGCGGGCCATCACTGGTGGTGGCGAGGCGGCGGCCCAACTCGAACGCCGCTTTGATCTGAGTCGCCTTCGCCAGACCGATGCCGGGGATCGCTGAGAGTTGCGGTATGCGGGCACGGGTGAGGCCGACCAGGCCGCCGAACTCGCTGAGCAGCCTTTCTGCCATTCTGACCGCCGATTCGCCCTTTGAGCCCACACGGAGCAGGATGGCAATAAGCTCGGCATTCGACAGCGCCTCCGGGCCGTATTGCTGCATCCGCTCGCGCGGCCGTTCCTGTTGCGGGAGATCGCGAATAACCAGACCGTGGTCGCTCATGGATGCCCCTCTGCGGGTAGCTGGAAGCCGACGACGTATAGTTCTGCCTGGATCGCGCAGTAACCTGCAGGGCCGCGGCCTGCTATCGCGGCAGTATTCGCGATCGGTGCTGCCGCGCCCGAGCAACAAACCTCGGTTGACAGCCGAGAGATGGCTGAGTATCATTCCATATGTCGCTCCGCACGGCATCGGCGAATCTCGCGTTCCGCAGGCGGCCGGCGCCGGGCGAGCGGAAGCTTCGCCTGTGCCGAAGTCTGACATCTCCTGCACTACAGTCAGCCTTGAGCATGTCAATGACTCAGTACCCGAAGAGCGGACCTCTTCCAACCGCCCCGCCCAAAGATGAACCGCTGCAAGGCGCCGCGCGCGCGCCGCGGCTGGGGATCGATATCGGCGCTGACACGATCAAGGCGGTCCTCGTAGGTGGGAACGCCGACCGTGAAAGGCCCGACAGTGTCGCGCGGGTGCAGCAGTTGGCGGTCGTCCCGGTCAGGGGGAAGCCGTTCGAGCGGGTCCGCGAGATCCTCCAGCAGGTCCGCGAGACAGGCGTGTCCGCGGCGCGAGTCGGGCTCACGGGCAGCGGCGCGCCTCAGGTTGCGCACCTGCTTGGCGTCGAACCCGTCGATGAGCCCAACGCCGTCGCGGCCGCATGCAACCTGCTCTACCCGGACACGCGGACCGTCATCGAAATGGGCCGCGAGACCCAGAAGTACCTCCGGTTCGCTTGGGACGAAGCATCGGGGAGGCTGCTCCTCGACGACGCGAATCTCAGCAGCAAGTGCGCTGCCGGCAGCGGGTCGTTCCTCGACCACATGTCCCGGCGGCTGAACTACGGCTCGATCGCCGAGTTTGCCAGAGTGGCGGACGAGACGGAGAATCCCGCCTCGCTCTCAGGCCGGTGCGCCGTTTTCACGGAATCCGACATCGTCCACCTGTATCAGAAAGGCACGCCTCGGGAGCGCATCGCTGCCGGCATTCACCACGCGATCTGCCGGAACTACCGATCGGCGATTGCGCGCGGCAAAGCGTTCGAGGATCAGGTCCTGTTCATCGGAGGGGTTTCTCTCAACCCAGCGGTCCGGAAGTACCTGGCAAAGGAGCTCCGCCTGGCACCCGAGCAGATCGTCGTGCCACCGCACAACCTCACCATCGCGGCGATAGGGGCGGCTCTGCGGGCCCAGTCCGACATAGACCTGGTGCAGGCACTGGCGGCCCTGGACGCTCAGATCGAGAGGCCGCTGGAGTACGCGGGCACTGAGCCGCTGGTACGCGACCAGTCGCGCACGCTCGAGGGCGATGGCGGGAACGACGACCTGCCTCGCACGATCGCGCTGGCAGCTCTGGGTGTGGACATTGGCTCGGTCAGCACGAAAGCGGCGCTGGTCACGGAGGTTGGCGGCAAGGTTCGCATCCTCGCCAGCTTCTACCGGCGAACCGACGGCGATCCGCTGGCGGCAGTCCGGGACACCATCGGGCAGATTCAGCGTCAGGTGGAGGACGCTGGTTTCACCATCGGCCAGATAGTTGCCGCGACCACCGGCTCCGGCCGGTACCTTACAGGCGATTACATTGGCGCCGACGTCATCAAGAACGAGATCACCACCCAGGCGCAGGGCGCCAGAGCATTCCTGCCGGAGGTCGAGTCGATCCTGGAGATCGGCGGCCAGGATTCGAAGTACATCCGTCTCGAAGGTGACGTGATCGTCGATTTCGAGATGAACAAAGCGTGCGCGGCCGGCACGGGTGCGTTCCTCGAAAAGCAGGCCGCCCGGCTGGGACTGGCGATCGCCGATTTCGGCCCTACGGCACTGAAAGCCACGCGGCCGCCCGACCTGGACTGGACGTGCACGGTGTTCTCCGAGTCGGCGTCGGTGTACTACCAGCAGAACAACGTGCCGATCGAGGACCTCTGCGCGGGGCTCTGTCTGGCGAGCGCGAAGAACTACTTGCACAAGAATGTCGCCAGCAGAGAGATCGGCGAGACGGTGGTATTCCAGGGCGCGGTCGCCTTCAACCAAGGGATGGTGGCAGCGTTCGAGACAATACTGCGCCGCCCCATCGTGGTGCCGCCATATCCGCACATCACCGGCGCGGTGGGTGCGGCTGTGATCGCCTATCGTCAGCGGCCGGCCGTGAGCAAGTTCCGCGGATTCGACCGCATCGCAACGGGGCAGTACCAGGTCTCGTCGTTCGAGTGCGCCCGTTGCGCAAACCACTGCGATGTCAACGTCTTCCAGGTCGACGGCGGGCCAAAATACTACTACAACGATCGTTGCGAGCGTTACAGTGGCGCTCACAAACACGGTCTCGGCGACCAACTGCCGGATCTGTTCGCGGAACGCGAGCAGATGCTCATGGCAGGCACAGAGGCCGAAGCGCCCGAGGGAGCGCCTACCGTAGGCATCCCGCGGGGCCTGATGTTCGCGGAGTACTACCCCCTGTACCGTGCATTCTTCCAGACCCTCGGGATGCGTGTACTGCCATCCGACCCATCGAGCAAAGAGATCATCACGAAGGGGATCAACGCGGTCGCAGGCGAGCCCTGCTTCCCGCTGAAGGTCGCACACGGGCATGTGGTCCAACTCATCGAGCGGGGAGTCGACTACATCTTCCTTCCCGGGGTCTGCGATACCGAGCAGCCGAATGCCAAGTTCCGGCAGAGCCACACGTGTCCGTACGTGATGTCGGCGCCCGAGGTGATCGCGGCCGCGCTGCATCTGGATGAGTCCGGGCCGGTTCTGCTCCGTCCGCGGTTCTTCTTCCGGCGGGGCGACCGCCACCTGCGCCGAGCGTTCCGAGATATCGGCAGGCAGTTGGGCAAGTCGCGGCCGGACATCGAGCTGGCGATCGACGCCGGCCTGCAGTCGCTGCGGGATTTTCGCGCGCAAGTTGAGGCGCGGGGCCGAGGGGTGATGGAGGCTCTGGGCGAGGATCAGCGGGCCTTCATCGTTGTCGGCAGGCCCTACACAAACTATGACCCCGCGGTCAACATGGATATCGGAAAGAAGATCCAGGACCTGGGGATCATCGCCATTCCGCTCGACTTTCTGCCGTTGAGCGACGAAGACATCTCCGACCACTGGTCGAACGCGTATTCCCGGCAGATCCAGAAAAAACTTGCAGCGGCCCGCCTGGTGTCCAAAGACCCCAGGCTGCGTGCGGTCGTGCTCACCTACTTCGCCTGCGGCCCTGACTCGTTCGCAAACCCGTTCTTCAAGGACGAGGTCGGTGAACCGTGCTACGTCATGCAGATAGACGAGCACACGGCCGACGCGGGCGTTATCACCCGAATGGAGGCGTTCGCCGACACCGCCGCCGGCAGGAACGGCAAGGGGTCGCACGCGGGCTTCACGACAGACGACACCCCGATCCTGCAGCTAGGGAGCAAGCGGCTGTGGATCCCCGATGCGTCCGGAGCGGCGGACATGTTGTCGGCCGCGCTGCAGGCATGGGGCATCGACGCCGCACCGCTGCCCAGGTCGGCCGACCCCGGGATGAATCTGGCACGGCGGGCGATCTCCGAGGATGTGTGTCTGCCGATGCTGGTCACGACTCAGGACATCCTCGAACGTGTCAACGCGCCCAACTTCGATCCCGCGAAAGAGGCCTTCTTCCAGGGGCAGTCCGAGGGGCCATGCCGATTCGGAATGTACTGCATGATGCAGCGCCGCATCCTCGATAAGATGGGACTCCAGGACGTTGACATCGTGGCCCTGGGCAATCGCAGTGCGCACGGCGGCCTGGGAATGGATTTCCTCCTCGTGGCCTGGCCAGGATTCCTGGCGCACGACATGCTGGACAAGATGCGCCTGCATACCCGGCCGTACGAGGCTCGCGCGGGGACCAGCGACACCATCTTCGAGCATTACTTGCGGAAGGCGTGCGAGCTGATGCCGCACCAGCGCCGCATCCTCACGTCGAGCTCCGGCCGGCTTCGGCTGATCGCCGGTCGTCACACCCGCGCCCTGGAGGATCTCCTGCGCCGCGCCCAGCGCGATCTTGCCGGAGTGCCCCGGCGCACGGACGCCGAGCCGCGCCCGATCATCGGCATGGTCGGTGAGTTCTTCGTGCGCATCCACGACGGCTCGAATCAGGAGATCATTCGCAAGCTTGAGCGGGCCGGCGCGGAGGTGTGGCTGGCGCCCACGACTGAATTCTTCAGCTACTGCAACAGCATCGGCTCGCTGCTCGCGGCAGATCGCTGGGAGGACTCACGCGCCTGGGAGGACCTGCGCGACATCTTCGGCGGACGGCTGATGAGCGGGATCGCAGTCCGCGACGAGCATCACTTGTTCACCGCCACGCTGCCGTACCTCGATGGGTTCGACGACATCGGGCCCGATGAGCTGATCGAAGCGGGTTCGCGCTACATTCACCCGACCTTCGGGGGCGAGGCCATCTGCAGCATGGGCAAGGCCCGCGATTTCGCGAAGCGGCACTTGGACGGGATCGTCAGCGTGGCCCCGTTCAACTGCATGCCCGGAATGACGGTGACGATGCTGTCGCAGGCGTTCCGGCGGCACCATGACAATATCCCGTTCCTGAACCTGGACTACGATGGGTTTGTGGATGCGAGCAGGGACGCGAAGATCGTCTCGTTCATGTCTCAGGTCAAAGAGCGCAAGGCGGCTCGACGAGGGGATCTCAAGAAACCTGAAGAGGTCTCCGGCTCCGCCTAGTTCCCTCCTACCACAGGCGGGTGGCTCCTGTCTCGGCCCAGAACTCGCGACCAGCGATGCCCCAGCTCCTGCGCGATCGGGCTTCGCATCGCGATGGCGCTCACGTTCGTCAGATACCGCAGATACTTCGTGTGGTATTTCTCGCACGGCGCCAGCGCGAGCATCACCCGGTAGAACGCGATGCCGCGAAGCGAGTAGAGGAACCTCCCGACGAGGAATTTGCGGAAGCGCCGAGGAGACATGAAGCGCTGCATCAGTAAGAGTTCGCCGGCGACCAGGCGTGTCGCCGTCGTCCGGGCGGGAACTCGGGATGTGCTGCGCCGGACGAAGTGCTGCACGTGGACGTCATCACAGTAGCGCACGCGCCAGCCCGCCCGCCGCATCCGCCAACACCACTCGAGATCCTCGTAGTACATGAAGAAGCTCTCGTCGAACCCGCCGATTCGCTCGAACACCTCCCGGCGCACCATCATGCCCGACCCCCACACCCAGGCGGCCTCGATCCACTTTCGGTCATCCGATGGCTGAGGCGGGTCTACCGACCCCGGAATCCTGCCGTCCATGTAGTCGAACACGCATGATTCCAGCGTGTTGCCTTGCGCGTCTACCTGGCGACTGGCCGCGGCCCCAACGTCGGGGGCAGCGGCAATGCGGGAGAACAGGGCCGCGGTGGTCGAAGGCGGAACTACCATGTCGGCATTCAGCAGGAAGAAGACGCGCCCCTCGGCCTTCCGCATCACCGCGTTGTTCGCCGCGGCGAATCCGAGGTTCGACGCGTTGGCCTCCAGACGGACCCATGGGTAGCGACTGCGGACGAGGTCCGCGCTGCCGTCGGTGGACGCGTTGTCTATAACCCAGACTTCCGCGGACAGCCCGTCCAGGCCGCAGTTCGCCAGGGAATCCAGGCACCCGGCCAGGTAATCGGCCGTGTTCCAATTGATGATGATGATCGATAGATCGATAGACTGCGAGCGCGGCGCCCGGCCCCCGCCCCCGCCGCCGGTTCCCTCATCCATGTCGCGCCTGCTTCTGCTCAGCCGGGGCTGACATGCGCCTCACCGTACGACCGGTACAATCGGGCGTATCTTCCCTCGCGCGCGATCAGCTCGTCGTGCGTGCCCGACTCCACGATTCGGCCATCGGACAGGACGAGAATGCGGTGCGCCCGACGGATAGTTGAGAGACGATGGGCGATCACCAGCGTCGTCCTCCCCTTCATCAGCCTATCGAGCGCATCCTGCACGAGCGCTTCCGACTCTGAGTCGAGGGCGCTGGTGGCCTCATCGAGGATGAGAATGCGTGGATCCTTGAGCACGGCGCGAGCGATTGCGATCCGCTGGCGCTGCCCGCCCGACAGCTTCACGCCCCGCTCGCCCACCTCCGTCTCGTATTGCTGCGGCAGGTTCATGATGAAATCGTGCGCATTCGCCGCATTCGCCGCCTCGACGACCTCCTCGTCGCTTGCGCCGAACCGGCCGTAGAGGATGTTGTCCTTGATGGTCCCACCGAAGAGGATCGTGTCCTGCGGGACGAGACCGATCTGCGAGCGCAGCGAATGCAGCGTCACCTCGCGCACATCGTGGCCGTCCACCTCAACTCGGCCCTCCCTCGGATCGTAAAAGCGCATCACCAGGTTCGCCAGACTGGTCTTCCCCGCGCCGGACGGGCCCACCAGGGCCACCACTTCGCCGGGCGCCGCCTCCACGTCCACATTCGTGAGAACGGCATCGCCCTCGGGGTAGCGGAAGCTTACATTCTTGAGCGCCACGCGCCCCTCGACCGGCGGGAGCGGTCGCGCGCCGGGTCGCTCCTGCACGTCGGGCTCTCTCATGGTGATCTCTGCCACCCGCCCGAGAGCGGCGAGCGACTGGTGCACCCGCAGGTTCAATGTGCCGAACTTGACGAAGTACACGCCCACTCGCTGCGTCACGACGAAGTACACCATCAGCGAGTTGACGTCGAGCTGGCCGTTCACGATGAGGATGCCCGCGTATCCCGCCGCGATGGCGAACGCGGCAGTCGAGAGAAACTGAATCACCTGCGGGGAGAGCGCGCTCACCCGCGCCACTCGCATGATCGCGTCGAAGCTGCTCTCGTTCAACCCCCCGAACTGCTCGATCTCGTAGCTCTCGCGGGCAAACGACTGGATGACGCGGATCGAGGCGAGCCGCTCGTGGAGCCGAGCGTTGATATCGCCGATCCGTTCCTGCTGCTTTCGCGTGAGCCGGCCGATCCTGCGCCCGGTACGCGAGATGACGTAGGTGGTAAGCGGAGCGAAGATGACGATGAAGAGCGTGAGTCGCCAGTTGAGGTAGAGCATCACCCCCAGGCCCATCACGATAATGGGTGGCGACGCGATGTAGTAGGTCATGTCGGTCGTGACCAACTGCTGCACCAGGCCCACGTCCGTCGTCAGGCGGGACATGAGATCGCCCACCCGCTGGGACTCGAAGAACGTCAGCGAGAGGCGCTGAAGCCGCTCGAACAACTGCAGGCGCAGGTCAACCAGGGCTCGGCCGCCTACGTACTGACCCAGGTAGTCACGGCTGTAGGCGAGAGCCGATCGCAGCGCGGCCACCGCGAGCGTCACCCCGATCAGAATCATGAGCAGATGCACGCGCGTCCGGGCCGAGCCCTCGAACAGTCGGTTCAGTCCATCGGCTGCGTGCACGAAAAACGGGTAGGCGGTCATCCATTTGTGCAGCGTGATGTGCTTGGGCTGGAAGAGGTTGAGGATGCCGCCGAGCAGTGCAGGAAGGATCGCGACCTCGACCAGCGAGGCGAGGAAGATGATGGTGAACAGAAGCGCAATGCGCCGCCGCTGAGGCCGCAGCAGATGGAGTAGGAGTTTCAGGAGGTACATGACTGCTGTCCACCGTGGAGGTGTTTGGAGGATAGAGGAATGCGGGGGAGGTGTCAACCGCGGGCGGAGGAAGGAGACGCAGTCCGTATATCGCTCAGGCCGGCGGGGGGTAGGCTCCAGCGCTTCGGGCTCAAGCCGCCACCTCAATCGGCTTGATCACGATGTCCTCTACCGGGAGCGGCTCGCCGTGCTCCTTCAGGCTTTCGAGGTAGACCTCCACCGCCTCGCGGGCATGGGCAATGGCCTCTTCCAGCGTATCGCCAAAGGTGTGGACGCCTTTGAGCGCCGGGCAGAAGGCATGGTACCCGCCGCCTTCCTCCGGCTCTATGATGACGGTGTAGTTGTAATGCCGCGTCTCCATGTGACCTCTCCCAGCAACCCGGGTGCCTACAGAGACATTATACACGAAGACGGGGGAGTGCAGAGATTGAGCCGCCCTGCGCCTCTACCCCTTCATCCCACTCAGCGCAATGCCACGCGTGAAGTACCGCTGTCCCAGTAGGAAGATCACCAGCACCGGAAGCGTGACGACGACCGTGCCGGCCATGAGCAGGTCCCAGCGGGTGGTGTACTGGGTCTGGAAGACCTGCAGGCCGATCTGGAGGGTCTTCATCGAGTCCTTGCTCATGATGAGCAGCGGCCAGAGGAACTCATTCCAGGCGGCGGTGAAGGTGAAGATGCCCAGCGTCGCGAGCGCGGGGGCGGAGAGCGGGAGGATGATGCGCCAGTAGATGCCGATCTCCGAGCACCCGTCGATACGCGCCGCGTCCTCGAGGTCCCGCGGCAGCGTCATGAAGAACTGCCGCAGCAGGAAGATGCCGAACGCCCCCACCGCGCCCGGCAGGATCAGGCCGGTGTAGGAGTTCAGCAGCCCGTGTCCGCCGATGCCGAGCCAGCCATTGCCCCCCATGAGCGGCCAGCGTTTCAGCAGGATGAAGACCGGAACCATCGTTACTTGCCCGGGCACCATCATCGTGCCCAGCGTGAGGATGAAGAGAATGTTGCGTCCGCGGAAGCGGAGGCGAGCAAAGGCGTAGGCCGCCATCGAGCACAGCAGCAGGTTCGAGAGCGTGATCGCGGCGGCGTAGATTGCCGTGTTTACGAAGTAGCGGCCAAACGGCGCGGCATTCATCGCCTCCGAGTAGTTCGCCCACTTCCACAGGTTCGGGAACCAGTTGGGCGGAAAGCGGAAGATCTCCGCCTCAGGCTTCAGAGATGTCGAGAGCATCCACAGAAACGGCAGGATCATCGTGAGAGCGCCGGCGATGAGGAGGACGTGGAGCGCGGCGCGCTTCGCAATGGAGAGCTTCATACGTACTCGACCTCGCCACCGCGCATCAGCCGCAGGTTGATCAGCGAGAGCACGAAGATGATGGCAAAGAGCACGAACGCCATCGCCGAGGCATAGCCCATCTTCATGAAGCTGAAGGCGTTCTGGAAGATCTGGTGCACGATGGTGGTGGTGGCATTGTTCGGCCCGCCGTTCGTCATCACGTAGACCTGCGCGAAGACTTGCGATGCGCCAATCACGGAGACGACGAAGATGAACGCGGTGGTGGGCTTGAGCAGCGGCCAGGTGATCGCCCTGAACCGCTGCCACTTCGACGCGCCGTCAATGAGCGCGGCTTCGTGGAGATGCTCCGGGATGCCCTGCAGCCCGGCGAGATAGATCACCATGTTGTAGCCCAGGCCCCGCCAGATGGACATGGCGATGATCGCGGGCATCGCCTGCTTCGGGTTCGCCAGCCACGTCTGAGGAGCGATGAGGACGTGGTGGCCCGTGACCGCGCTCGCCGCGCGGGAGATCAGGACGAGGAGGTAGTTGAGCAGCCCATAGCTCGGGTCATAGATCCACATCCACACCATCGAGATGGCCACCAGGCTCGTGACCACAGGCAGGTAATAGGTCGTTCGATAGATGCTGACACCGCGCAGGCCTGCGTTGACGAGCAGTGCCAATGCCAGCGCGAGCGCCATACCGAGAGGGATGGTGCCGAGGGCATACTGCGCGGTATTGCGCAGAGAGACGCAGAACACGCCCTGGCTCCCGATGTCTCTGGCGATACGCTGATAGTTCGCGGTTCCGATCCAGTGCGGCGAGTGGATGATATCGTAGCGACAAAACGACAGGTAGAACGCCGCCACCACGGGGATCATCACGAACAGAAGAAACAACGCCAGGCCGGGCGCGAGGAACAGGTAAGCCGTTCGCTCCTCTCTCGTCGCGGCGCTAGCTGCCATCGGCCGGGGCCGTCCTCTCCGCGAGCAGCGCGTCCAACTCGCGCGAATAGTCATTCAGCGCCTGCCGCGGCGTCTTGCTCCCATAGATCGCGGCCTCGATGGCGGACTGCAGGCCGGTGCGGATCTCGAACCACTCCGGGATCGCCGGGAGCGACCGCCCGTAGCGATCCATAAGCCCGACGAACTCCTGAAGCTGGGGGCTCCTCTGCATGAAGTCCGCCGACTTCGCAGCCGAGCGCCGGGGCGGGATGAAGAAGAGAGTCGCGTTGTATGCGGCCAGGTTCTTCGGCTCCGTCAGGAACGCCATCAGCTCCCAGGCCAGGTCCTTGTGCCGGCTCTGGGGCGACATGGCGAGCCAGTCCGTATAGACGGAGATCACGCGCTGCTTTCTCTTCGGTGTCGGCGCCACATCCACCAGCGGAAGCAGTTCCGGCGCGTACTTGGTGATATTGTAGATGCCGAACTGGTTCATGATCTCCATCGCCGCCTTCTTGGACGCGAAGACGGGGACGGAACCGCCGATCTGCGGCATGCCCGCGGTCGGGCAGACGTGGTACTTGTTGTAGAGGTCCACATAGAACTGCAGCGCCTCGACTGCCGCGGGCGCATTCAGCTCGGAGCGGCGGCCGTCGTCGCTGAAGATCCTCCCGCCATTCTCCCACAGGAACTCCACGAAGATCTGCCACGACACGGGGAGATTCATGCCGGCCATCTCGGTGACCGGGCCATCGCGCACTGTCATCCGCTGAGCGGCCGCCGCCAGTTCCTCCCACGTGTCCGGTGGACGCTCAAAGCCGGCCGCCTTCAGCAGGTCCTTCCGGTAGAGCAGACCGCGCGGGGCAGAGAGATAGGGCAGGCCGTAGACGCGGTTCTGATAGACGCACGTATTCCAGGATGCTGGGAAGAAGTCGCCCTTCGCGCCCCAGCGGTTCACATACTCGTCGATCGACTGAGCCATTCCGCGGTAGGCCAAACCTCCGACGTACTCGGCCCCCACCTGGAACACGTCAGGGGCCACGCCGCCGGCAAAGCTGATGGTCAGCTTTTCATCCAGGTGAGCCCAGGAGATGTACTGAGTGTTGACCTTCACGCCAGGATGCTTCGCCTCGAACTGCGGGACAAGCTGCTTGTCGATGAGCGCGCGGGTCTGTTCGTTGAAGTCCGCGAGCCAGAACTCGAGTTCGACTGCCTGGCGTCGTTGCCCGCAGCCGCACAGGGCGATCAGGGAGACGAGGATCAGAAGCAGGCGCAGCGGCTTCATGTCACACCCGCGGCAGGAGGTGCCGCAGATAGAACAGCACGACGAGCAGGCAGGTTACCAGGACGTGGAAGTGCTCGCGGTTCTTCACAACGCGCGCGAGTTGCCACGCCCGACCACTGCCGACGACCCGTGGAGGCGCGGGCACGATCATGGGCACGCTACGAGCGTACCGCTCGTGATCTTCGCCGAACTCATCCCTCAGCCGTCCCTCCTCGTACACCGCCTGTGCCCAGTACAACGCGGCGAATGCCGGAAGGATGACGGCCCACCCCCACAGCGAGTTAGCCATCACGCATAGCCCCAGCGCCACCATTGAGCTGCCGAAGTAGAGCGGATGTCGGACCCAGCGGTACGGCCCGTCAGTGCAGAGACCTCCCCCTTTCTCGAGCACCCCAGCGGCCCAGACGCGAACGGCGATTCCGACCACGCAGAGGACCGTGCCGATGATGTTTGTGACTGGACGCGGGTGCGCCAGCACGAGCGCAGCCAGCGCGAGAAGAAAGTGGATGTGGGTTCGCCGCAATCGGCCCATCAGGCGCTGTCACGCCCTTCGGTTCTGCATGCTGCGCTCACCACGGCAGCCGCCCGAGTGACGAGATCCGCCACTTGATCGCGATCAGCCCGATCACCACAGCCGCCGTCACCCGGAGCTGGTGGTTGCGCAGCACGCACTCCCACGACCATCGCTCATCGGAGAATCGCCGGCGCGGCGGCCACGGGCACCATCGCCGTGTCGCCGCGCAGTACTGCTCATACCTGTCACCAAAGAGCGATCTCAAGTGCGCCTCTTCCCCCAGCACGCGAGCCTGCGCGTACAGCGCAAACCCGATGACGTATGGCACGATCAGGAACCATCGCCAGGTGAGCAGCACCAGGCCGAGGCCAACGAAGAACCGGCCGGTGTACATCGGATTTCGCGTCACCGCATACGGGCCCGACATGACGACGTCAACGTTCTTCCGGAGATGCGCCGAAGCCCAAACCTGGATGCACTCGCCGAAAAGGGCGAGCGCAACGCCGGTCCACATCGGCGGTCGGTCGGCGAAGGCGAACAGCACTGCGACCGCGGGCAGCGCGAGCACCCAGCGCAACTTGCTCGCCCACGTCTGCGCGCGGTGCACCTTGGCGGAGGCGAACCACGTCGCGGCCGCGAGTTCCTCAGGTGTCTGTCGCTTGTCGTTCACTGTCGTTGGGCGGCAAAGCTCTTGTGCGGTCAGCGCGAATGGAAAGGCAGCTTTCCATCGGCGTCTCAGTACCATTCGACGGCGTGCAGTCACACCCTACCACGAGAGGCACTGACTGTCCGAGGACAGAAGATGCTGCCGTGACCTCGGTCTGAACCGATGGGCCGTCGGTGACGTGCCTGAGAATGCCTGCGATGCCCGCACGAGAAGATACCCCACTGAAGAGCGAAGGCCTTGTCCCCACTGTCGGCGGGCGGCGTGCCCGCGGCCGCCCTCTCCAGCCGATCCGGGCGCGGGCCATGCTCTTGGCCATCGTGCTCGTGCCCATCGCCGTCTTCTACATGGTCCAATCCGACTGGCTGGTCGGCGGCGGGTCGAGCATGGACTCCCTGGTTTCGGCCGCGGTTGCGGCCCTCACCGCGCTTTCGGCGGCGAACTACGGCCTGAAGCGATGGCGACCGCGCTGGGCTTTCACCAGCGGCGAGGTGATCTGCGTCTATGTCGTGCTGGTGATTGCCATCGGAATCACTGGCAGCGTGTGGGACTGGAATGGGTCCGTGGCCACCGTGATCACCTGGCCCATCTGGAACGCCAGCCCGGAGAACCAGTGGTACAGCCTCATCTGGCCGAATCTGCCCACCTGGCTGACTGTCTCGAACCGGGATGCGCTCGCCGGGTTCTTCATGGGCGAGACGAACCCGTACCATGCATGGATCCTCCGCGCCTGGATCCAGCCTGCATTCTGGTGGACGGCGTGGGCGACGGCGCTGATCTGGGTGTCGTTCTGCCTCAACGTGATCGTGCGCAAGCGCTGGTCGGAAGAGGAGCAGCTTCCCTTCCCCATGACGATCCTGCCGCTCCAGATGACAGACGAGCGCTCCGGCCTGCTCTCGAATCCCGTTTGGTGGCTCGGAATCGCGATCGCCGCCGGCATACACGTGATCAACACCATCGCGCGCCTCGTCCCCGCCTTCCCCGGTATCCCGACCAGCGTGGACATCGGCAATTACCTCTCCAACAACAAGCCCTGGGACGTGCTGCGAACACCCACCCTCGGCTGGGACCCCTGGAGCATCGGCCTTTCGTATCTGATGCCGGTGGACCTCGCGTTTTCGATGATCGCGTTCAACATCTTCTGGCGGGGAGAGTATGTCGTCACACGCATGCTGGGCTGGACGACCAGCGGCTATGCCGGGTTCCCCTATGGAGATCAGCAGACGATCGGCGCCTATGTAGCCCTCATGGTTTCTGTCGTGTGGCTCGACCGGAAGTATCTGGCGCAGGTGATGAGGAAGGCGGTGGGGCTGCACTCCATGGCCGATGACAGCGAAGAAGCGTTCAGCTATCGGCTGGCGGTATTCGGAGCGCTTGGCGGCCTGGCTTTCCTCTGCTATTTCCTCGGCCGGGGAGGCATGAGCAGTCCGGTGACGGGCGCGTTCCTGTTTCTCTACTTCGTCATGGCCATGGCGATGAGCCGGATCCGCGCGCACCTGGGCCCGCCGAACCACGAGATGTACGGAACCATGCCTGAGTTCGCTCTCACCCAGTTCCCGGGTACGCGCGCTCTGGGCCCTCGCGGGATGGCCACGCTCGCCCTGCTCCGCCCCTACATGGGGGAGCAAAGGCCGAACCCGTCTCCAGTAGAACTCGAGGCGCTCAGAATGGCGGAGCGCGATGCGATCAACCCCACGCGGTTGGCGTGGGTCATCATGGCTGCGGTGCCGCTCGTGATGCTCTGCTACTTTTGGGCGAGCATCCACGTCGGCTACCATCTCGGAATGGGCACGGCGAAGGCGAGTCAGAGTCTGATCTTCGTGCCTCGGGAGACCTCCCAGAAGCTCGATGAATGGCTTCGCAACCCGGGCGACGCCAACTGGGGCGGCGTCGAGGCGATCGGCGCCGGCTTCGCCGCCACGCTGGTTCTCATGGCGCTCAAGCTGCAGTTCTCCTGGTGGCCGCTGCACCCCATCGCCTTTCCCCTGGCGTTCTGCTACCCCATCGATTCCATGACCCCCGCGATCATCATCTCGTGGCTCGTCAAGACCCTCCTCCTGCGCTATGGCGGCCTGCGCTCGCATCGCCGCGCGCTCCCGTTCTTTCTCGGCCTCATCGTCGGCAGCGCGACTATGGGACTGCTGCAGTCCATTGTCTTCCGCGCTCTCGGCATCAACTCCTGACGGCCGTTTCCGGCACAGGAGACGGATCGCTCGCGCCTAATTCTCGCTTTGGACCAGTCCATTCAGGAGAATGCAATGGCCGAACAACTCGAAAAGCGCCGCCTGGGGAAGACAGAACTATACGTCACCCTCTTCGGATTCGGATCGATCAAGTTCCCGCACATCTCGGCCCAGGAAGCGGCCGACGCGCTCGACAGAGCGCTCGATCTGGGCGTGAACTTCATCGACACCGCCCGCGGGTATGGCGACAGCGAAGTGAAAATCGGCCCGGTGCTGAAGCGCCGCCGCGGGGAGGTCTACATCGCCACCAAGACCGGCAAGCGAACGGCCGAAGACGCGATGGCCGAACTCGAAACGAGTCTGAAGAATCTGCAGACCGACGACATAGACCTCTATCAGGCGCACTGGGTCTGCAACGGCGACGTTCTCGACCAGGTGCTGGCGCCGGGCGGCGCACTGGAAGCGTTCCGCAAGGCGAAGGAGCAGGGCAAGATCCGCCACTACGGCATCACCATGCACCGCCACCACGCCGCTATCCGCCGCGCCATCGAATCGGACCTCTTCGAGACTATCATGCTGGCCTACAACCCGATCGACGAAGAGGGCACCGGGCCTGAGCTGATCCCGCTGGCGGCAAAACACGACATGGGTGTCATTATCATGAAGCCCCTCTCCGGCGGGCTGCTCGTCTCGCCTCCCGGTTCGGCGAGGGCGGACGGCCTCGACCCCGTCGTCGCCGGCACGCTCCGCGGCATCGCCATCAACCCACACGTCACCACCGTCATCCCGGGCATGATCAGTGTCGAGCAAGTGAACGAGAACTACCGCGCGATCGCCGGCGCCTCCGCGTTCGATGAAGCCGCCCGCCGCCGGCTCTTCGAGACCATTGCCTCGATGAAGAAGGAGCTGCGGTACGGTCAGCTCTGCCTGAGCTGCGGCTATTGCGCTCCCTGCCGTCAGGACATCGACATCCCGACAGTTTTCCGCGCCCTGTACATGCACCAGAGCTACCCCGAGGACCAGCGGTTCATGGGCCAAGAGGTGTACGATGGCCTCGACGTCCCTCCAGACGCCTGCGAAGAGTGCGGCGAGTGTCTGGAACGCTGCCCAGCAGGGATCGACATTCCGATTCGGCTGCGCGAGGCCGTCGCGGCCCTGGGCACGGTGAAGTAAGTCGGCTGGGCCCATCCGCACTATCCCATCTACTCGAGGACTGCCTTGAAGAGATTCTTGTTCGTCCTGCTCGGTCTATCGCTGCTGCCTGCGCCCGCTCTCGTTCGAGCTGAAACCTACGGCAACTTCAACACCATGGGCATCCTGGTTGACAGCCCGAAGGGCTACACCCCCAGGGGAATCGGCCAGATCAAGGCCTATCTCATCGAAGACGGCCGGCGCCGACAGGTGCACGACTTCGTGCGAGTTGCCAGCGCCGTGGAGCCGCGCGACTACTTCGCCACATCGCTCTTCTTCCTACAGCCGGATACCGGGTACACGGTCGAGATCGAGTACTACGATGTTGAGGGCAAGCTGATCTCCAAGCATCGTGAGACTGGCCGCACCCGGCCGGAGCCGGGGATCCCGGCCACCGCCAGATCGGTTTTCGTCTCCCCCAGCGGCAGCGATGCAGACCCCGGCACGCTGCAGCGTCCGCTCAAGACCATCGCGGCCGCATTCACCAGGGCGCGGCCGGGCACCACGATCTATCTTCGAGGCGGGGTGTACTACGAAGGCGACCTCGCTGCGCCAAAGGGCGGCACCAGGCGCGAGCCGATCGTCATCCGCAGCTACCGTGGGGAGAAGGCAGCCATAGACGGTTCGTATCGGGAGCTCACGGACGCCCATTGGACGCCCGAGAGTGATGGCATCTACTCCGCGCCGATCAAGGAGATGACCTGGAACGTCACCGTCGAGGACAAGAAGACCGGCAAGCACTACCGGTCATACCCTCTGAGAACGCTCGAGGAACTCAGGACAGGCATCAGTGCCGGCAAGACCTTCCAGCAACTCGGATTCACGGGAGCCTACCACTTCGACGGGAAGCTGCTGCATCTCCGGCTGCCGAAGGGCGTGATGGACGACTACTACGTGCACGCCTCGAAGCCCACCAGTGGCGTGCTGGCGCAGGGCTGCAATCATCTCCTCTTCGATGGCATCGAGTTCCGCTACTTCGGCGACTGCGCGGCGAAGCTGATCGATACCTCGGAGTCGCTCTTCCAGAACTGCCGCGTGCTCTACTCGAATGCCGGCATCTGGGTCAAAGGCGACAGCTCCAACAACACCGTTCAGGACAGCTTCTTCCTCGATGACGTGAACCACTGGGATTTCAGCTACTGCAAGACAGAAGCGGGCTGGCTCTACCACGGCTACATCGAGACGGGCGCAGTCTGCGTCGACGGGCGATATTCAGGGCGCGGCCTCGTGGCCCGCAGGAACCACATCGAGGGCCTATTCGACGGCAGCCACCTCTGTCCGTGGATCACCATCAACGCCCGCTCGAGCGAGACCGACTTCTACGACAACGAGATCAGAAACGTCGCCGACGATTTCCTCGAGACCGATGGCTTCAGCCGTAACGTCCGCATCTTCGGCAACCGCATGGACGGCTCACTGACCGGCGTCTCGCTGGCGCAGGCGCTGGATGGTCCCACGTGGGTCATGTACAACGTGCTCGCGAACTGGGGGATGTCGGTCTCAGCGCAGCTCAGCGGCGACTGGGGGTACCCGATCAAGACGAACGGCGGGGACTACAACACCGACATGGGGACGGGCCCGGTGTTTCTGTACCATAACACCTCCTATACCGGCTACGCGGAGAGCCGCGCCTTTCTCGTGAAGTACGCGATCTGGCGCAGCATCCGGTTCCGGAACAACATCTGGTGCGGCAGGATCGGCGGGATCTTCGACTTCGAGCGCAAACTCTGGCCGGTGAACTGGGATTACGATGACATCTATTACGAATCGGGGCCGTTCGGGGAGCTGGGAGGAGTCTTCTACCAGACGCTCGACGATTTCCGCAAGGGCCGAGTGACCACGCTCGTGCCCGATTTTGGCGACACCAAGATCGGGGAGCATCTCATCTCCAGGGACCCCAGGTTCGTTGACGCCGCCAAAGGCGACTGCCGGCTATCGGCCGACAGCCCATGCATAGACGCAGGCGAGGTCATCCCCGGGATCAACGACCGCCGGTACAAAGGGAAAGCGCCGGATATGGGTGCGTTCGAATACGGCCAGTGACAGGCAATTCCTACCCGCTACTCCGCCGCGTTGTCTTCGCTTTGGGCTTGGCCTTCGGCTTTGGCTGCTGCTTCGCCGTCGCGACCGTGAAGCTCGGGGTCGTCTTGAGCCTGGAGGCGTGGCCGTCAGCGAACCCGTAGCTGTTGCCCTCCGGATGCCGGAGAGGCGTCACCACATCCTTCGCCCCGCCGGAAGGGCAATCGCCGGGATGAGCCGTTTCGTAGAAGACCACTGTGGCGACGGGGTTCTTGATCTTCGTTACCGGCATCTTGCTCATGGCGGCGTTCATGCCGTAGCTCGATCGCGCCCCTGACTTGTCCTGAGGGCACTTGTAGACGGACTCGTCGCCGACGTATTCCTGGAGATCGTCCACCCACGTCTTCGCGTCGGGGAAGCGATCGTAGTCGGTTGCGAACATCTGGGCTGCCATCGACAGGCTCTTCATATGAGAGAGGCAGCCGGCCATGGCGCCGCCACCGCGGCTGCCCTGAAGTGCGGCGCTCACTATCCCGGCGTAGAGCGAGATCGTCGTGTCCATGATCTGGACCCAAGCGTCGAGGTCGGTCGTAGAGGAGAACGTGACCATCCTCCGGCCCTGCTTTTCGTCCACTCGCAGCCCGTACGTCCAGCCCAGTCCGGCCTCCGCCGGCGGTGGGAACGTCGTCGATGGCGACATCAGCGTCACCGCGGCCTGCAACTGCTTGAGCAGAGCGCCGCTCAGATAGCCGTGCATCAGCCCGCCTTCGGGCAGCCCCGCCATCGCCTGCTGGTACTTCGGGTCGGACGCGAGGGAGCCATCGGTGGCCTTCCCCGCCGCGCGGTCCGCTGCCGCTTTCATCAGATCGGCAGGGAAACCAAAGGCAAGCCAGTCGCTTCCCTGCGCCAGCGCCGCCTTGCCGTCAGCGAACAGCGTGACTTTGGCATCAGCGTAAGGCGGCCCGGCCTCGGCTGAGAGGCCCGTGGCCTTCGGCAGCTCCTGCGCCAGCAGCGCGTCCAGCTTGGCGCCGTCACGCACATCGGCCACTACTAACACTTTCGGAGTCATCGCCAGGGAATCGCCGCTGGCCTCATCAGAATCCGAGTCGTCGCCGTTCGGGGCCACCGCGGTCACCGCGCTGGCCCCGAACATGCCCGGCGCGCCTTTCAGGACCGAAGCCATGTCCGGCAGCCAGACCGCGACCGCGATCCGGGGCCCCAGAGCTTCGGTGACGCCGTTCAGCACCAGCAGCGTTTCGTCGAAGCCCTTCTGGGCGTCGGCGTTCTGCGCCACCAGCCCTCTGATTACCTTGATGCTCTGGAGATTGGCGAAGGCCTGGCCGAACGCTGCAGTATCAGGGGTCTTCCCCAAGATGCCGTCGAGGTTCACTTCAACGTAGTAGCCCGGGCCCGCAGGCACGAGGGAGGCCGGGGACCGCGCCGGGTTCTCCCCCCACGCGATTCCAGCCGAGACCAGCATGCAGAGCACAGCCGCGACAACCGCCGCCGCAGAACGCCTCATCACTTCCCCCTTTCGCGGGCGTGACGCCCGAGTCCACGGGCATGCTACCACGACCGAACGCCGACACCTGCCCATGTCCGGCCCGGATTGCTCAGAAGCTGACCGACTTCCCCTCCTGCACCGCCTCCGCCAGCACCACCGAATCGACGGATTCCTGAGGCGATGGCGACGGGCGCCGGCCCTCCCTCAACGCGGAGATGAACTCGATTGTCTCGCCGTAGAACCCGCTGCTCACGTTCGACGGCTGGGCCGGCCAAGCCTCCGATTCCACAACCTTTCCGTCGATGTTCAGTTCGGCCCTACCGTCCACGGAGATCCACGGCAGTGACGACAGGATCGACCGATCGCGCCCGAACAGCGTGTAGCTCTCTTCAGTGATCCCGCACGTCGGCAGAATGTCGCACCTGCCGCGGGCGCCCGAGCCGAAATCGAGGTCAACGTGGAAGTTGAACACGCCCGCGGCCGGCTCGGTCCGAGCGGCGCGGGCCCCACGGATCCCCCCCATCGTTGCCTCCGCCAGCGCCCGCACGCAGTCCAACAGGTGGATGCCCGTTCCGATCGCGAAGCTCTGTTCGGCGCGTCCCGTCCGGAGCATGCGCGCATACAGATACTCGAACGGGCCGTGCTCCTTCGCCCACGCTAGCGCCTTCCGGGTGCACGGCGCCCAGCGGCGGTTGAACGCGACCATGTTGGGCGTCCCGGCGCGTTCGGAAATATCGGCGAGTTCGCGCGCCTCCTGCGGGTTCTTCCCCGGGGGCTTCTCAAAGAACGTGGGGATAGCCCGCTGCATCACCCGCCCGGCGAGGTCCCGCGTCAGGTCGATCGGCGAGATCACCCAGCAGGCATCGGGGCGCTCCGTGTCGAGCATCCGCTCGAGATCGGTATACGCGCGGGCGAAGCCGAATCTGTCGCAGAAGAGCCTGGCCCTCTCCTCGCGCAGGTCGCAGACCGCGGCCAACTCGATCTCGCCGGGATGCTCTCGTGCGTAGAGGGCCAGAGATGGCCCATGGACGTGCTCAGATTGCGACCCCGCACCCAGCAACACGATCTTCAGCATGGAACTCCTCCAGCCAGCCCGGTCGTGATCTCCCCGAATCGCCGCTCTCAGCAGGAGCGTCCGACCTCCGGCGCCGGCACAGACCAGCGGTTTCGGTCACATGGTCCTGCTGACCTTCCTCAGCAGGACCGGCACCAGTGTGCGGACTGGCCGACGCCCGTCCCTGAACCCTCCAGAGGGAAAACGGGGCCAGACATGGTAACAATAGCGGGCTGGCAGCAGCGCACCCGCGTTGACCACGCGGGGCTTTCGCTGTGCTGGGCGGTATTGCTGTGCTGCGACCGGGGGCGCTTGTTCGCGCGTGGGGTCAGATGTTGGCGGCGACTGTGAGACTGCCGGGCTTTTCGGGTATGCTTCTCCTGTCCCCCCAGAGTCTGTGACGCGGCTCCGCTTTCCACGAGCCCAGCCTCCATGTCGCGGTCCAGTCGGGAAACTTAGGAGGAAATCAGATGCTGTACATCCCGAACGTTATCGAGCAGACTCCGCGGGGCGAAAGGTCTTGGGACCTGTTCTCGCGGCTGCTGCAGGATCGCATCATCTTCATCGGCAGTGATATCAACGACATGGTCGCAAGCCTCGTCATCGCGCAGCTCTTTTACCTTCAGAGCGAGGACACCAACAAAGATATCGACATCTACATAAACAGCAACGGCGGCGAAGTGCCGGCCGGGCTTGCGATCTACGACACCATGCAGGTGGTCATGCCCGATATCCGCACCTACTGCATTGGGAAGGCCTGCAGCATGGCGGCCGTGCTGCTTGCGGCTGGGACCAAAGGGAAGCGGTCGGCGCTGCCGAACTCGCGCGTGCTCATTCACCAACCGCTCAGCGGAGCATACGGCCAGGTAACCGAGATCGAGATCTTCACCCGGGAGTTGCTCCGAACGCGCGATCGCATCAACGAGATCCTCTCCTATCACACCGGTCAGAGCGTTGACACGATCAAGCGCGACACCGAACGGGATTACTGGATGGCCGCTGAAGAGGCCAAAACATATGGCATAGTCGATCAGGTGCTGGAGATGCCCGCCAAGAAGGCGAAGCCGAAGGAATAGGCGGCCGCAGAGGCGCTGCCGCACTAGGACTGGCGCTCGAATGGGCCGATCTGCTTGACACGATGCCGCCGATGAGTTGGAAGGCGGAGAGGAAGGAAGATGCGAACGCGGAGACCGGAGCCACAGTGCTCCTTCTGTGGGAAGACGCAGAGCGAAGTGGGCGGCCGTCTGATCGCCGGAGACGGGGTGTTCATTTGCGCGGAATGCACCGCACTCTGCCATGAACTCCTTCAGGACGATCAGCGCACGGCGGTTGTGGAGAAGGAGAAGATCCTCGACGTCCCAACCCCCACACCGAAGGAGATATATCAGTCACTGAGCGAGTACGTGATCGGCCAGGAGCACGCCCGACGCGTTCTGTCGGTTGCCGTCTATAACCACTACAAGCGCATCCAGATGCACCAGGACGAGGACCCGGTCGAGCTCCAGAAGAGCAACATCCTGCTCATCGGGCCCACCGGCAGCGGGAAGACGCTGCTGGCACAGACGCTCGCCAGGATCCTCGACGTCCCCTTCTGCATCACCGATGCCACTACGCTCACCGAGGCCGGCTACGTCGGCGAGGACGTGGAGAACATCCTGCTCAAGCTCTACCAGGCGGCCGATGGCAACATCGACCGGGCGCAGCGGGGTATCGTCTACATCGATGAGATCGACAAAATCGCCCGCAAGAGCGAGAACCGATCGATTACTCGGGATGTGAGCGGCGAGGGCGTGCAGCAGGCGCTCCTGAAGATCCTGGAGGGAACGCTGGCGAACATCCCGCCCCAGGGCGGGCGGAAGCACCCGCAGCAGGAATACATCCAGATGGACTCGACCGACATCCTGTTCATCTGCGGAGGCACGTTCGAGGGCCTCGAGGACATCATACGGCGTCGCACCAGCGACCAGAAGCCGTTTGGCCTCGCGCAGAGCGCGAAGAAGCAGGTTGAGCGCTCGCTCGGCGAAGTGCTGCGCCAGGTTCTCCCGGAAGATCTGCTGAAGTTCGGGTTCATCCCCGAGTTCATAGGCCGGCTCCCGGTGGTGGCAACGCTGACGGCGCTGGACAAGCAGGCTCTGCTGCGGATACTCGTCGAGCCCAAGAACGCTCTCGTTCAGCAGTACCGGAAGTACCTGGAGTGGGATGGCGTGGACCTGGAGTTCACTCACGACGCTCTGGAGGAGATTGCGCAGCAGGCGCTCTCCCGCGGAACCGGCGCGCGGGCGCTGCGCACGATCATCGAGGAAGTCATGCTCGACATCATGTATGAGGTCCCGTCTCGCCGCGGCACCGGCCGGTGTCTGGTAACGGCCGAGGCGGTACGGCGGCAGCAGCCGGCGCGGCTGACAGGGTCCATCGAGAGCGAAGTGTCGAAGCAGGGACCTGATCCGCCGGCCGCGGCCGAAGTGCAGGAGCGAAAAGTTGGCTAAGGCGACTCCTGAACAGGGAGGTCCAATGGAAGGTGTGAGCGAGGCGAAACCGCTCCTGGTCAGTGAGCCCGAAGAGGGTGAGAAGGTGCGCGCGGTGCCCGATGAGGCGCCGATTCTGCCCACCAGGGGCGCTGTCATATATCCGTATCTGGTCGTGCCGCTCTTCGTGGGCAGGCCGCGATCGGTTGAGGCGCTGGAGGCGGCGATGCGTGAGGACCACCGCATCGCTCTCGTCGCCCAGCAGAACGTGGATGTCGACGATCCCGGGCCCGATGACGTGTACCAGGTCGGCACCTTGGCAGAGGTCGTGCAGCTCCTTCGTCTGCCCGACGGCACCATCCGAGTCATGATTGAAGGCTTCGAGCGCATCAGGATCAAGGGCTACACGCATACCGATCCCTACCTGCGCGCCCGGATCGAGGCGGTACCGGAGATCCAGGAGCCCGGCATCGAGACCGAAGCCCTCGTCCGGAATGTCGTGGCGCAGTTCGAGCGTCTCATCAACCTCGGCAAGAACCTGCCCACCGAGGCGCTCGAGACCGCCCGCCGCATGACCGACGCGGGGCGCCTCGGCGACCTGATCGGGTATTACACGCAGATCCCGGTCGAGGTCAAACAGCAGATCCTGGAGGCGGCCAATCAGCGCGAGCGACTCGAGATCCTTGCCAATGTACTCAACCGCGAGATAGAGATCCTCGAGGTGGAGCGCAAGATCAGCTCCCGTGTCAAGAAAGAGCTCGAGGAGTCTCAGAAAGAGTTCTACCTTCGCGAGAAGATGAAGGCGATCCAGCAGGAGCTGGGGGAGCGGGACGAGCGGACCGGCGAGATAGAGGAGCTTCGCAGCCGCATCCTGGCGGCCAAGATGCCGGAAGAGGTGGAGGAGCGGGCCCTCAAGGAGGTGGAGCGCCTCGAGCGGATGCCTCCGGCCTCGCCCGAGGTGGTTGTGGTCCGCACCTACCTCGACTGGCTGATCGCTATGCCCTGGAGCGTTCGCAGCGAGGAGAAGCTCGACATCATCGCCGCCGAGCGGATCCTCAACGAGGATCATTACGGACTGAAGAAGGTCAAGGAGCGGGTGCTCGAGTTCCTGGCCGTGCGGAAACTCGCCTCCGAGATCAAAGGACCCATCCTCTGCTTCATCGGACCCCCCGGCGTCGGCAAGACCTCCATCGGCCGGTCGATTGCCCGTGCAACCGGGCGCAAGTTCGTGCGCATTTCGCTGGGCGGCGTGCGCGATGAAGGCGAAATCCGCGGCCATCGGCGAACGTACGTCGGGGCGCTGCCCGGCAGGATCGTCCAAGGCCTGAAGACCGCTGGCACTCGCAATCCCGTATTCATGATGGATGAAGTCGACAAAATAGGAATCGACTTCCGGGGCGACCCGGCGTCGGCGCTCCTGGAGGTTCTCGACCCGGAGCAGAACTACGCCTTCAGCGATCACTACCTGGAGGTGCCCCTCGACCTATCGGAGGTGATGTTCATTACCACGGGTAACCTCCATGATCCGATCCCGCCCGCCCTGCGGGACCGCATGGAGATCATCGAATTCCCGGGATACATCGAGGAAGAGAAGCTGAAGATCGCCCAGCTCTTCCTGGTTCAGAAGCAGCTCAAGAACCATGGCCTTACGTCGAAGCAACTGATCTTCGCTGAGGCCGGCCTGCGTAGTGTGGTCCGAGAGTACACCCGTGAGGCCGGCGTGCGGAACCTGGAGCGGGAGATCGCGTCCATCTGCCGCAAGGTCGCGAAGGGCGTCGCCCAGGATAAGGTCAAGTCCGCGCGGATCACGGGCCACTCCATCCGGAAGTACCTCGGTCAGCCCCGCTTCCGGTTCGGCGTGGCCGAGAAGGAGGACGAAGCAGGCGTCGCAACCGGCCTCGGCGTCAGCGAGTTTGGCGGCGATATCCTGTTCATCGAAGTCAGTTTGATGAAGGGTCGAGGTGGACTGCTGCTGACCGGCCACCTCGGCGATGTCATGCAGGAGTCGGGGAAAGCGGCCTTCAGCTATGCCCGTTCTCGTGCCGCTGACCTGGGCATCAGCGAAGACTTCTACCGGAACACCGACGTTCACATTCATGTTCCCGCGGGCCAGATTCCAAAGGACGGGCCGTCCGCCGGGATCACCATGGCCACGGCACTGATCTCGGCGCTCACTCGCCGGCCGGTTCATCGGAATATCGCCATGACCGGAGAGATATCCCTTCGCGGCAAGGTGCTGCCAGTTGGCGGCATCAAAGAGAAGGTGCTTGCGGCGCACAGGGCGGGGCTGAAGACCGTGATTCTGCCGAAGGATAACCAGAGGGACCTGGATGAGATCCCGGCTCACGTCCAGCGAGACCTGAAGTTCCGCTTCGTCGAGACGATGGACGATGTGCTGAACCTCGCTCTCCATGACCGCCCGAAACGGGACGCCAAACCGGTCAAGCCTGTCGCAGGGGAGCGGGAGGTTGCCCAGCCGGTGCCACAGCCGCCCACAGGCGCGCTATAGGGAAAGCAGCAGGCAAGCTCCGGCGGATCGGAGGCGCGAGCTTCCGGTCCGCCTGTTTTCAGAACCCGAACATGCTCTGGAGCCGCAAGGCGAGGGAGAGATCCCCCTGAACATCCACCCGGCCTTGCAGGAAAGCCGTATATCCGTCGAGCTTGCCCGACAGCAGGTCCACCCAGTCATCGGCGGTCATCGTGATGGTGACGTCGGAGTGAGCCGAAGTGCCGGTGCCGACTGAGCATTTCTCATCCGACACCGACAGATACCAGTTGCCGCCCTCGTCGCCAGTGAGGTTCAGTTGGTAGGTTGCACTGACGCCAGCTGCTTCCTGCGCGCAGAATCGCTTCACGAGGCCGAAGAGAATGGTCTCTGCCCTCGACATTGACATCTCCTTGTGAGTTTCCTTGTCGTCTATTCGACACAGGCGTGGCGCTTCCTGGGTAAACATTTCACAACACGTCTGAGTCTGGGGCTGTACAGTTGGAGTGTTTCGTGTGCTGCTCAGGGCAAGGGGTACGGGATACCTGGAGGCACATCATGGCTGAGAGCGGCAGGGCGGGCGGCGCTGGCGTCGCATTGGCGGACGCCGGGCCCACCCGAATCCAAGCCTATCGGTTCGGGTCGGTCGAGATAGGCGGCAGAGAGTACACTGAGGACATCGTAGTCTTCGCTGATCGGCCCCCTGCTCGGTGGTGGCGCAGGGAGCACCACCTCCTCCAGCTTGACGACCTGGATGAAGCTCTTGCCAGCCTTCCGGAGGTGCTGATCATCGGCAGCGGCAGTCACGAATGCCTTCAGATTGCCCCGGAAGTGGTTTCGCGCACGCGAGAACTGGGTGTAGAGCTGCTGGTCTTCGACACCCGCACCGCCTGCCGCACCTTCAATGAGGTGCTGCCGCGCCGACGCGCGGTGGCGATCCTGCACCTCGCCTGCTGATTCCGCGGTCGATCCGCAGAGGGCAGTTCCGCAGCCACTGGGCATCACTTCCTGTCTTTGCCCGGCATCCGGCGGGTCGGCGTGTGGGCCTGGCGCCGGACGCGGATGCTGTCCGGACGCCGCAGCAGCCCGCCTGCACCGATTCCGAGGATGAAGAACAGGACCCCGAATACCAGGCCCGCCCACGGGAATGGCGGCCTGCGATCGCCCACTCCGACGTTGATAAACGCGGCGTTGTTGGTCTTGTCGCCCTCGCGAATTTGGTCCAAGGGGTCCACGGTGGCGGCGACGAGGTGCATTCCTCTGTCACCGGAGAAGACCGTCCTCCACGTTGTCTGCTCGCCCGGCGCAAGCTCTCTGGGCAGCATCCACTCCGAGTAAGCGGCTCCGTCTACGGTCAGCACGACGGGGACGCGGGGCAGGGGCGCATTTCCGGCATTCTTCACCTCGACGGTCAGCCCCACCCTATCGCCTACGCGGATGTCGCCACCGCGCAGCGAGATCCGGACCACTTGCGCATCGGGGAGGGCTTCCGCTGCCGTAGCGAAGGTAGGACTCAGGAGTGCCAGTAGGGCGGCGGCCAGAAAGCTGACACGCATAGCAATGGAGGCATTCCACCATGCCCTGGGCAATCCTGCACGGCCAGTCTGCCCTCCTGGACTGCCCTTGCCCTTCCCCGCGCGTTCGGCAGCCTCTTCCGCCCCGTTTTCTTTACACCCCAGGGGAGGCGTGTTAGAATGCCTTCGTGATTCCCAGTCCAGCAGATCGCCGCCGAGTCGCTCGTTCGGCCCATGCTGGCCTCTAGGCCGCGGCCCGGATCGCGTCGTCTATGGGTAAGAGTGCAGAACAGACCACGCTTGCGCGGCCAGTCACGAAGCATGGGATCGGCCTGCATACCGGCGTGAGCGCCTCCGTGAGGCTGGCGCCCGCGGCGTCCGATACGGGCATCGTCTTCGTCCTGCGCTCGGGCATCGAGGTCCCTGCTACCGTCGAGTTCGTAGTGGACACCCAGCGCGCCACGACCCTGGGGAACGGCGGCGCATCCATCGGCGCCGTCGAGCACCTGATGGCCGCGATCTTCATGGCCGGCATTGACAATGTGAGAGTCGAAGCAGACGGCCCCGAAGTGCCAGCGTGCGACGGGAGCGCGATGGAGTGGGTTGCTCTGGTCCAGCGAGCCGGACGGCGGCGACTGGGGATGGCCCGAGCGGCCAGGCCGCTGCAGACGGCTGTCTGGCATGGCGGCGCGGATTCCTGGGCTGTCGTCCTGCCGGCGAGAACAGGGCTGTCAGTCGGTGTGGCAGTCGATTTTCCGGGGACGGTGGCGGGCAGGCAGACACTCTGGACGCCGTCCGTTGCTCGGCGCTTTGCCACAGATTTGGCGCCGGCACGCACATTCGCGTTCGAGCACGAGGTGAAAGCGCTGCGCTCGTCGGGACTGGCGAGAGGCGGCGGCATCGAGAACGCGTTCACGGTGGGCAAGGACGGCTATTCCGGGCCGCTGCGCTTTCCGGATGAGGTAGTTCGCCACAAGGCGCTCGATCTCATCGGCGACCTTGCTCTATGCGGCTATGCTCTGCGCGCTCAGGTGATAGCCGTCAGGCCGGGGCACCGGGGGAATGCTGAGCTCGCGCGCGCGGTGCGCGCAGCGCTCACCTCAGGAGCGCAGCCCACCTGATCGCCGGCGCGGGGTGAGCACCGCCTGCGGCGACTGCAATGCCGGCATGGATGGAAGCCAACTTGTCTCGCGCGAGGAGAGACTCGGATGATGGACATCAACCAGATTCAGTCGGTTCTTCAGCACAGATATCCATTCTTGCTGGTAGATCGGGTGCTGGAGCTGGAGCCCGGCAAGAGGGCGGTGGGCCTCAAGAACGTGACCGTCAATGAGGCATATTTCAACGGGCACTTCCCCGGCAATCCGATCATGCCGGGCGTGCTCATCGTCGAGGCGATGGCCCAGGTCGGCGGCATCCTGTTGCTCTCCAGCACGGCCAATGAGGGGAAGCTGGCCTTTTTCGCGGGCATAGACAAGATACGATTTCGCCGCCCGGTCGTGCCGGGCGATCAGCTCGTGACAGAGGTGGTATTGACGAAGACCAAGGGAGATATCGGCCGCGTCACGGTCGTGGGCAAAGTTGACGGCCAGATCGTTGCGGAGGGCGAGTACCTGTTCGCGCTCCGGCCCGACCAAGGGCCCGCTACCCTGGCCGCCGTGCGCGCCGAGGAGGCCTGAGGTGGCGCTGATCCACCCGACCGCGATCATCGACCGCGATTGCGAGCTGGCCGGCGACGTCCAGGTCGGCCCCTATTCGATCATCAGGAACCGCTGCATCATCGGTTCGCGCACGGTGATTGATGCTCACGTGATGCTGGAGTACACGACTATCGGCGAGGACTGTCAGGTTCACTTCGGGGCCGCGCTCGGGGCGCCGCCTCAGGACCTGCACTATCGCGGCGAGGAGACGCGCGTCGTCATCGGTGACCGCAATATCATCCGGGAGCAGGTCACCGTTCATCGCGCCAGCGGCGAAGGGAACGTCACCAGCGTCGGTAATGACTGCATGCTGATGGCCGTCATCCACCTCGCCCACAACTGCCAGGTCGGGAACCACGTGATGATCGCCACGCTCTCGGGCATGAGCGGACATACCATCCTGGAAGACCGCGTCATTATCGGGGGGATGGTCGGATCCCACCAGTTCGTGCGTGTGGGCAAGATGTCCATGGTCAGCGGCTACTCCAAGCTCAGCCAGGACGTGCCGCCGTTCAGCCTGGTGGACGGCAAGCCGGCGCGGGTGATCGGGCCGAACATCGTCGGCCTCCGGCGCGCCGGATTCGAGCCGGAGGTGCGGCAGGCGATTCAGAGAGCCTTCCGGCTGATCTATCGCTCGGACCTCGACCTGTCCCACGCGCTGGAGCAGGTAAACGCGGAGCTGGCGGACTACGCCGAAGTCCGCTATCTGGTAGACTTCCTGGAGCGGATGCGCAACGGGCGGGTCGGGCGCCAGCAAGAAGCCGTCAGCTAACTATGGCTGTGGTCGAGAGCCCTACCGGCAATCGGGTCGCGCCACGGGGCCATGCAGTGACGAGCCAAAGAGACTCGGTGTTCATGGTGGCCGGCGAGGCCTCCGGCGATTGGGCGGGAGCGCGACTGGCCGGGGCGCTGCGCCGCCGGCGGCCTGAGATCGCGCTCTCCGGAATCGGCGGTCGGCGCATGTCCGGCGCGGGCGTCGAACTCCTCGCCGACAGCGCGGAGTGGGCTGCCATCGGCATTTTTGAGGCGCTCTCGAGGATTCCCAGCGTCGCGCGCGCGCTGCGAGCCGCCCATGCGCTCCTCGCAGCCCAGCGGCCGTCTGCGCTGGTCCTGATCGACGCCGGCGCCGTGAACATGCGGCTGGTGCGGATGACTCGCGGCCTCGGCCTGCCGACCCTCTACTACTTCCCGCCGGGCTCGTGGCGTCGGACGCCGCGCAGTGTCGCGGTACGCGACGCTGTCGATGCGATCGCCACGCCTTTCCCGTGGTCTGCTGATCTGCTGTCCGGCGGCAGGGCATACGTGAAATGGGTGGGCCATCCCGTGGTCGAGTCTGCGCGGCCGACGCTGCCTCTCGACGTGGCCGCGGCTCGCTATGGTGTCGATCGGAACCGAGCGGTTGTTGCCGTGGCGCCGGGGAGCCGGCGCCAGGAGATTCACTATCTGCTTCCCACTCTCGTCGAGGCTGCACAGCTCCTGGGATCCGCGGCCCCGGGCGTGCAGTTTCTCATCTCCATAGCCGCATCTCTCCGGCCCGAGCCCATCGAGCAACTCGTCGCACGTGCCGGAGTGAAAGCGATCTTTCTCGACGGGATGGACTATGACGCGCTCCAGCTCGCAGATCTCGCCATCGTCTGCTCCGGGAGCGTCACGCTCGAGTTCACATGTCTTGGCATTCCGATGATCGTCGCCTACCGCGCCAGCCGGGCCACCACGCTTCAGTTCAGACTCGTCCGCGGCCTCATCGGTGGTCAGCGGTTCGCCGCCATGCCGAATATCATCGCCGGACGCGAGATCATCCCGGAACTGCTCGGCTCCGCCGCGCAGCCCGGCTCGATCGCGGATGTCGCCGCGGCGCTGCTCCGGGACGAGCGCCGGCGAGCGCAGATGCGGGCCGATCTCCACGCGGTAGCATCGGCCCTGGGCCCGCCTGGAGCCTCCGAACGAACGGCCGAGATGGTGCTGGAGCTCATCGACGCGAAGGGCGGGCGTAATGCCTCCATCTGACGCCACGCGTCCTCCCGCGCACGCCGTTCGCATCCTGCGTCGGCTGCTTTCGCAGGCGCGCACCCGGCGCTGGTCTGCTTATGGCGCGCTGATATGCCTGTTCGGCGAATCGCTGATCGAGAACGCCGCCATACCGGTGCTGCTCGCGTTCCTCCTCCTTACGGTTGCGCCCTCGTCCGCCGCCACAGCGCTTGGCCCGAGAATGCGGGTGGACTGGATACAGCGTCTCGGCTGGGTTCACTCGGGCACTCCGGAACAGCGGCTGCAGAGCCTGCTCATATTCGCCGCGGTGCTGCTTCTGGCATGGGTTCTGAAGAGCATCTTCTCGTTCGGTCGCATGTACCTCTGCCAGCATTTTGCTCAGAGCGTTATTCGCGACCTGCGCCGCCAGCTCTACGATCATCTCCTCAAGCAGTCGCTCGCGTTCTACCGAGCGCGCGAAACCGGCGATCTGCTCTCGCGGGTCAGCAATGACGTCGCGGTGCTGCAGCGCATGCTCGGCAATGATCTCATGGACGCCGCCCGTGGGCCGATCACGGTGGTGATCGCGCTCGTGCTGATGTTCTCGCTGGAGTGGCGTCTCACGTTCGTCGCCCTCGCGTGCGTCCCGTTCATCTCATTCCTGATCGCGCGCTCCGGCGAGCGACTGCGCCATCTGTCTCGCGAGACGCAGCGCCGCCTCGGCAAGCTGAACTCGTTTCTCCAGGAGCGCATCGCAGGGATCGAAACCGTTCAGCTCTTCAGCATGGAAGAGCGAGAGGCGGGGCGCTTCCGCGAGATCAACGACAGCAACTATCGGGTGAACATCCGCGCTGCGGCCGCAGCCTCTGTGCTCGTGCCGCTCATCGAGCTCATCAGCGGCATCGGGATGGTCGTGCTCGTCGGCATTGCCGGGTATTTCGCGATCAAGGGGCCGCTGAGCCTGCCGACCCTGGTCGCGTTCGCCTACGCGGGCCAGAGCCTGGGCAGCCGTCTCGGCCTGCTGGGCAAGATCTGGCTCTCCGCTCAGCAGGGCTCTGCCGCGGGAGATCGCATCTTCGAAATCCTGGATACGCACGAGGAAGTCCCGGAGGCGCCGACCGCGCGGGCGATCCAGCGTCTCCGGGGCCAGGTCGTTCTCCGTGACGTGGCCTTCCATTATCGGGATGGTGAGCCCGTGCTGCGGAACATCGATCTCTCCATCGAGTCCGGCCAGGTGGCCGCGCTTGTTGGCGCGAGCGGGTCCGGGAAGACCAGCCTGGCCAGCCTCATCCCGCGGTTCTATGACCCGACTTCGGGAGTTATCGAGGTCGACGGAATCGACATCCGGACTGTCACTCTCCGCTCCCTGCGTTCCCAGATCGGGATAGTCCCGCAGGAGCCGATCCTCTTCGCGGGGCCGATCGGGGAGAACATCGCCTATGGCCAGCCGGATGCAAGCTTCGACGAGATCAAAGACGCCGCGATGGCGGCGAACGCGCATGAGTTCATAGCATCGTTCCCACAGGGCTACGACACGCACATCGGCGAGCGCGGCGCCAAGCTGTCCGGCGGTCAGCGCCAGCGTATCGCCATCGCGCGGGCCATCCTGCGCGATCCTCGCATCCTCATCCTCGACGAGGCCACCAGCGCTCTCGATGCCGAGTCGGAGGCTCTCGTCCAGGCCGCGCTCGAGCGCCTGATGGAGGGCCGCACGACCCTCGTAATCGCCCATCGGCTTTCGACCATTCAGCGGGCTGACCGCATCCTCGTGCTCGCCGACGGGCGGATCGTCGAGGACGGGAGTCACCACCAGCTTCTTCTCAATGCCGGCGCCTATCGTCGGCTGTATGAGGCCCAGCTTCAGATGCCGGCAGCCCCTGTCGGCGAAGCCACCGCGCAGGAGGCTTCAGCCGCGTCATGAGCATCACCGCGGGAGTGGCGCCGAACACGCAACAGCATCGTGGCCGCCAGTGGGGCCTCGTGCTTCGATTGCTCATCTTCGACCTGCTGCTGCTCGCCGCGGTGCCCGCCATTGTTTGCTGGATGGCGTGGAGATCGCTCGTCCGCCGCAAGCCGATGGGCTCGTGGCGACACCGGTTGGGCCTGGTCCCACGACTGGGCAGCGGGCGCGGACCGCGGATATGGCTGCACGCGGTCTCTGCCGGAGAGGTCGCGGCGGCAAGACCGGTACTCGATTCGCTCCGAGCGACTTTCCCGAGCGCGCGGATCGCGGTGTCGACCGTCACCACCGCCGGCATGGCGATTGCGAGACAGAGCTGCCAGAGCGCCGATGTGTTTTGCTACCTTCCATTCGACGCGCCGTGCTGCATGAGTCGGGCCCTTCTGCGGCTGCGGCCGGACTTGGTAGTCGTCACGGAGAAGGAGCTGTGGCCGAACTTCTTGGGGCTGGCTCGCCTCTTCGGGGCGCGGGTGCTGGTCGTGAACGGCCGCGTATCCGACCGGACGATCGGCCGGGCCAAGTGGCTGCGCGGCTTCGTCACCTGGTTGTACCAGTTGCCCGATCTGCTCTGCGTGCAGTCGAGTCAGGACTCGAAACGTCTTCTCGGCCTGGGAGTGACGCCGTCACGGGTTCTGGTCGCAGGCAACACGAAGGTCGACAGTCTGTCCGAGCGCGATGCTCGCCTGGAAGCGGAGCTGGCCGCAGATCTGGGCATCTTCGCCGATGACACATGGCTGGTCGCCGGAAGCACGCACACGGGCGAGGATGAAGCGATCATCGACGCGTTCGGCACGATCCGGGAGCGCCTTCCGCACGCGCGTCTGCTGCTGGCGCCGCGTCACCTGGAGCGGGTGCCGGCGGTGTCCGCGATGGTTGCCCAGCGCGGTTTCCAAGTTGTGCGAAGAAGTGAGCTTTCCCGGCAGTGTACGGCAGCGAGCGCGCGCCGAACCGAGAGCGGGGGCGAGGGCGGCGAACGCGCCCTGGAAGCAGTCGTGATCCTGGACACCATAGGCGAGCTGCGCTCGGCCTACGCACTTGCAGCGGCGGGCTTCGTGGGCGGAACGCTGGTACCCATCGGTGGTCACAATCTTCTGGAGCCTCCTGCGGTGGGCCGCCCCGTCATCTTTGGGCCGCACACCTCGAACTGCTCAGATGTGGCCGAGATGGTGACGGGCGAGCAGGTCGGTTTCTGTGTCGACACCGCGCAGGAGTTGGCCGAGCGCTTTGTATGCATCGTGAAGGACAGCGCATTGCGGTCGCGAATCGGCCTCTCCGCAGAGCGTCTTATGAGGAGCCAGCGTGGCGCTGCCGGACGCTGCGCCGACGCCGCAGGCGCTCTGCTGGGCCTCCGGGGCGCGCCATGAGCTTCTCCGAGGACAGCCTCTGGATGCGCATCGTGCGCGGTGACGCGCGCACGCCCAGGGAGCGCGCCACGGCCGCCGCGCTGCGCCTCCTCTCGATGGTCTACGGAGGCGCGCTGAAGCTGCATCTCGCCGGCTATCGCCTCGGAGTCGCCCGCCGCACCCGATTCCCCGCGCTGGTGGTCAGCGTCGGGAACCTCACCGTCGGCGGGACGGGAAAGACCACCGCTTCCGTTGCCGTGGCCAAGTGGCTCTCGGAGCACGGCCGCCGGGTGGCTTATCTGAGCCGAGGCTATCGCGGCGCCGGGGAGCGCAGATCGCTGATCGTGTCTGAGGGGTTCGGGCCGCTTCTGCCCGCCGATATCTCGGGCGATGAGCCGTTCATGATCGCACGCGCGCTGCCCGAAGTCTTCGTATTGGTGGGCAAGGACCGGCGGCGAACCGGCGCGCTGGCGCTCGAGAAGTTCGGGATTGATGCCATGGTGCTCGACGATGGGTTCCAGTACCAGCGACTGGCTCGCGATATCAACGTTGTGCTAGTGGACGCGCTCATGCCCTTCGGGTATGATTTTCTGGTCCCTCGCGGTCTGCTCAGGGAGCCGCCCTCGCACCTGGCTCGTGCCGACGCGATCTGGATCACGCACTCGGACCTGGTGCGAAGGAATGACCTCCAGGCCATCCGGGAGCGGGTCGAGCGTCTCGCGCCACATGCTCGGATATGGGAGACGGTCCACCAGCCGGTCCGGCTGCGGAGCCTCGTGGTCGACGATGTGATCGAGCTGGACGCCTTGGGGGGACGCAAGATCTGCGCGCTCTCCAGCCTCGGCAATCCGCTCGCGTTCGAGCGGAGCCTGGAAAGGCTGGGCGCGGAGTTGACCGCGAGGGTGCGCTTCCCCGATCATCATGCGTATCGCGCAGACGAACTGCGAGCGACGCTGGACGATCAGGCAAACGGCGCGGAGTGGATTGTGACCACCGAGAAGGACGCAGTCCGCATTCCGGAGGAGGCGCTGAATAGGCCGAGTTGGGCGCTGGATGTCGAGCTTGCCGGGCGGCCGGGCGCCCCGGATTTGTCGGAGGTGTTGTCGTGTCTGTTGCGGGGAAAGAGCGCGACCTAGCCGGCATGTACGAGCCGGGAAGTCGTTCTGCGCTCTACAACTGGCAGCGCAGGATGCAGACGCGGCTGGGCAACGCGGTGGTGCTCTGGATGGCCCGCCGCTACCGCAGCATTCCTGAGAAGCCCGGCTACCGCATGGGCGCCGGCATCGGCACGTTGATGCGGCGGCTCTCTCCACGCCACCATCGCATTGTGCTGACTAACTTGCGACTGGCCCTGGGGAGCGAGAAGAGCGAGGCCGAGCTGCGAGAGATCGCGATCGGCTGCTATCGGCACCTCGGGAAGTGCCTCGTCGAGTTCATCAGGCTCCCCGCCCTGGGCAGCGATGACATCAAGCGCATGGTGGATCTGCGCGGGTTCGAGAAGATTGACGCCGCCCTGGCTGCCGGCAGAGGGGTAATCATGATCACGGCACACCTTGGCAACTGGGAGATGGTCGGCGCCCGCATCGCCGCGCAGGGCTATCCGGTGAACGTCATCGCTCGGGCTCAACGTGACGACGTGCTCACCGAGTTCATTCGGCGTACTCGGGAATCCGGCGGAATGCGCGTGTTCCACCAGGACGTCGCGGCGCGGCGGACGCTTGCCGCGCTGCGGCAGAACCAGGCTGTGGGCATTCTCATGGATCAGAACGCGGGCGACGACGGCCTCTTCGTCGATTTCTTCGGGCATCGTGCGTCCACGGCGGCTGGACCAGCCGCGTTCGCTCTGCGTACCGGCGCTGCGGTTCTGCCCTGCTTCGGCTGGCGCAACGCGGACGATCTGCATACTGCAGTGGTCGGCGAACCGGTGCCGATCATCCGAACCGGCGATCACCAGCAGGACCTGCTCGTCAACACCGCTCGCTTTACAAAGATCATCGAGCAACAGATCCGGGAGCATCCGGCGCAGTGGTTCTGGCTCCACAAGCGCTGGAAGAGCCGGCCCCCTGAGGAGCGTCGTTCGTGACTCTCCCCGACCGCGTCGATAGCCTGCTGATCGTCAAACTGAGCTCGATCGGCGACGTGATCCAGTCTCTGCCGGTGGCCGCAGCGCTCCGGCGCCGCTTCCCATCGGCGTACATCGCCTGGGCGGTCAAACCTCCTGCTGCCGACGCGGTCACGGGGAATCCGAATCTGAGCGAAGCCCTGGTGCTCGGAGGGCGCGAACAGGACCGGTCGGACACGCGCGCGCTGCCGCCCTTGAGCGCGCCCAGGCGCCTCGCCCAGGCACTTCACCCACACCGCTTCGACGTCGCTGTCGACATGCAGGGACTGCTGAAGAGCGCTCTCGTCGCCTACCTCAGCGGCGCGCCGGTGCGCATCGGGTTCCGCAATCACCAGGAAGGCGCGTTCCTGCTGAACCGCATGGCTGTCGTTCCAGATCGGAGAGACGTTCACGCGGTGGATGCCTATCTCGGGTTCGCAGACGCGCTCGACGCGCCCGTCTATCCGCTGGATTTCACCATAGCTACGAGTGAGGCCGACCGTGCAGCGGTCGATCGTCTCCTGGACGGCCGTACCAACATCGTGGCTCTCGTTCCGGGCGCTCGGTGGCTTTCCAAGCGCTGGCGGGCCGACAGGTTCGGGGCCGTGGCCGACGCGCTGGCCGCCGACGGGATCACGAGCGTCGTGGTCGGCGCGCCATCGGACGCGCCCCTCGCAGCCGAGATCGCGGCTGCCGCCGAATCCCCGATTGTTGACCTCACCGGCAAGACGACCCTGAAACAGCTCGCGGACCTGTTTCGGCGATGCCGAGCGGTGATATCGAACGACACCGGCCCGATGTACCTCGCGTCCGCGGTCGGCGCGCCGACCGCGGCCATCTTTGGACCGACCGATTCGACGCGCCTCGGGCCGTACGGCGATGGAAACGTGAAGATCACTCCGCAGTTGCCGTGCCGGCCGTGTCGGCGGCGGTCGTGCCAGCCGCTGAAGTGCATGGACGCGGTTTCCGTCGAGCAGGTCGTGGATGCCGTGCTTCGCATCATCCGGCCGTCCGTTCCTGGAGGTGGCCCGTGCCGGCCCGCCAACGCGAATCAGGCCTGACGATTCTCCAGGTGCTCTCGTGGCTCAACTACGGCGGCGTCGAGAGCTACGCCATCCACCTTTCTCGCGCTCTCAGAGACCGGGGACATCGGGTGCTGATCGCGTCCAGCGGCGGCCAACTCGTACCGGAGCTGGAGGCGGCGGGGATCGAGCACTTCAACGTCGATTTCACCGGCCCAAGGACCTTGCGGGGGGCGCGCGCGCTGCGGCGCTTGCTCGAAAGCGAGCACGTGGACCTGGTGAACGCGCATAACTGGCGGGCGGGAATGGGTCAGCCAGGCCAGCAAGCGCAATCTCGTGCAAGGATTCGGCCTGCCGGAATCCCGCGTGGTTCTTAGCCGTATCGGGATCGACTGCGAGAGATTCCAGCCCGGCCCCCCCGATGCGGCGCTGGAGACCCAATTGGGGCTTTCTCCGGGCTCGCCGCGGGTGGTGCACGTCAGCCGCTTCAGCCACAGCAAGGCTCCGGTGGCTCGTGCGCTCATCCAGGCGATGAAGATGCTGTCAGATACGTCGCCGGGCATCGAGCTTGTCCTCGTCGGGCAAGGCCCGGAGGAGGGCGCGGTCACAGCGGCGGCGCGACAGATGAATGCCGACCTCGGCCGTCGAGCCGTCTTCCCGCTGGGCGGCAGATCCGACATCCCGCAGCTTCTTCGTCTGAGTTCTGTGGTCGTCGGCACAGCCAGTGTGGCCCTGGAGGCCATGGCAACAGGGAAACCGGTCATAGCCGCGGGCAAAGGCGGCTACATCGGGCCGGTCACAGCCTCACGCCTGCCCAGCGCCGAGGGAACGTGTTTCGGCGACCATGAGGCGTCGCAGCCGACAACGGCGGAGCAGCTCGCGGAAGACATCGTGTCAGTGCTCGCAGACGGCATGTCGCTGAGCGACCTGGCGCGGTTCGGCCGGGAGATGGTGGTGTCCCGCTATTCCCTCCCGGTGGTGAGCGAACGCGTCGAGGGAATCTACGGGCAGGCACTCTGTGATCGATCGGCTGTCCGGAATATCCTGATCTTCCACCTCAACCAGATCGGCGACCTCATGTTCACGCTCCCGGCTCTGAAGGCTCTCCGGGAGTCGTTCCCTCAGGCGAGGATCACGAGTATCGTGCGTCCCTACCTCACCGACCTGGTGGCGCACACCGGATATGTCGATGAGGTAATCCAGAGGCCGAGAGGGGGCCCGCTCGTGGCGGCCGCTCTGGGCCGCCGGCTGCGGCGCCTCCGTCCCGACCTCGCCGTCGTTTTCTCTCAGTCGGCCACGATGGCTCTCTGCGCGCGGCTGTCCGGCGCGCCGCACAGGATTGGTTACGTGGATTCGGATCTGTGTCGATTCCTTAGCCATCGCATTCAAGAACGGGGCATTCCGTGCCCGGGCAAGGTGATGCATCTGGTGCGCGGCCTGGGGATCACCCCTGAGAAGATGGATTACGTCGGGTTGGCGCGGCTCTCAGCCCAGGACGACGAGGCCGGGGCGAAGCTCCTGGCCGAGCGAGGACCGGAGGGCTCCGGCCCGCTAATCGCCCTTGCTCCGGGCGAGTCAACCGAGAATCCCTACAAGTCCTGGAGCCCCGAGGGATTCAAGGAACTGGCATCGGGGTTGGTGCAGCATCATCGGGCGCGTCTGATCGTGGTCGGGTCGGAGAAGGACCGTATGCTGGGCTACGAAATCCTCTTCCCCGTCGGCATGGACGAGGGCAATCTGGCAGGGCGAACCACTCCCGCCGAGCTGGCCGCCGTGCTCTCTCGCTGCGATCTGCTGATCGGCATAGATTCCGGGCCCATGCACGTGGCGGCTGCGATGGGAGTGCCTGTGGTCGGTCTCTTTGGCCCGACCGACCCTGGGCGAACCGGGCCGATGGGGGATGGCCATGAGATCATCTACCACCCCCAGCCTTGCGGACCATGTATGGCGCCGACGTGCGCGGCGCGGACCTGCATGACCAGCATCACCCCGGACGAAGTGGCATTGGCCGCAACACGCGCGCTCGCTCGCGCCGCGCTGGCCCCGGGCGGTTAGGGTGCCATTCTCGATCCACATCGACTCGAATCGGGCATGGGGAGGAGGGCAGGTGCAATCTCTTGGCCTCGCCATGGCGCTGGCTGAACGCGGCGAACGGGTCCACTTCGTGGCCCAGGCCGGCAGCGCGTTGGCGGCGCGCCTCCGCGACAGCGGACTTTCCTGGGAGAGCATGCCGCTGCGCGGATTCAAACAGATGGCAACGTGGTCCTGGCTCCGGTTGAGCAACCGCTTCCGCCGCCTGCAGCCGGACATAGTGCACGTGCACGACTCCGCCGCCCAGATTCCAGCGCTCTGGGCGGCGGGGCGATGGACGGCCGGGAGACGCAGCCGTCGGAAGCCCCGCGTGGTCGTCACCCGCAGGACCGACTTCCCTCTGCGGAACGCCCGACGGCCCCTCTCCTACGAACTCCTGTCCGATAGAGTCATCTGTGTTTCGTCCGCTGTACGGCAACGCCTGATCCAGGCGCAGGTGCCGGCGGAGTGCCTGGTGGTCATCCCTGACTTCGTGGATTGTCGACATTTCGATCCCTCCGCGACGCATGGATGCGCCGGCGGGCCGCCGACAGTCGCCGCCATCGGTAGACTCACGCGCGAGAAGGGCCATGTCGTCCTACTTCGCGCCATGGAGGCCGTACTGCGATCTTGCCCTAGCGCGCGGCTGCTGCTCGCGGGCCAGGGAGATCAATGCTCCGCGCTCGAAGCGCAGGCGGCCGCGACGGACGTCTCCCACGCGGTGGAGTTCCTCGGCTTCGTGCCGGACGTTCGTCCGGTTCTCGCGGCAGCACACGTCTTCGCCATGCCCTCCCTATCGGAAGGTCTAGGCGTCGCCGCGCTGGAAGCCATGGCGATGGCCAGACCGGTGGTGGCGACTGATGTGGGTGGCTTGCCCGAGTCGGTGATCCACGGCGAAACGGGACTGATCGTCCCGGCAGGTGATGCCGACGCGCTGGCTGAAGCCCTGGTCGCGCTGCTCTTGGATGGGCAGCGCGCGCGTGCTATGGGCGAGGCGGGGCGGCAGAGGGCGCTCTCCGTCTTCGACCGCGGGCCGATCGTGGACCGTATCATCGCCTTGTACAACGAGGTGCTGTCCGAGATCTGATATGGCGTCCATCGCAGCCATCGTCACGACGCTGAACGAAGAAGAGCGCATCGCCGAGTGCCTCGGCCGTCTCGGTTTCGCTGACGAGGTGCTCGTCGTCGACTCCTTCAGCGCCGACCGGACGGCTGAGATCGCGGGGAAGCTCGGGGCGCGCGTCCTCCAGCACCAATACCGCTCTCCGGCATCACAGAAGAATTGGGCTCTGGAACAGACCTCGTGCGATTGGGCGCTGATCGTCGACGCGGATGAGCTGGTCACCGATGAGCTGGCCGCCGAGATCAGGCAAGTGCTTGTGGACGCCGGCGCCCGCGATGGATACCGGATCAGGCGCCGCAACTTCTTTCTCGGTCACGAGATCCGCTACTCCGGCTGGCAGAGCGATCGCGTGCTGCGGCTGTTTCGAAGAGATCGCGGCACGCATCCCGAGCGCCAGATTCACGAGCAGATCGTCGTTGACGGCGCAGTGGGCGATCTGACGGGGGCCCTGCTTCACTACTCCTACCGCTCCCTGGATGACTACTGGCGAAAGCTGAGACGCTACGCCGAATGGAACGCGGCCGAGGCGCGGTTCCGGGGCGCGCGAGTATCGCCGCCGTACATGATGATCCACCCCGGCCTGCGGTTCTTGAAGGCATACCTGCTCCAACAAGGCTTCCGCGATGGAGTGCCGGGACTGGTGGTGTCGCTGCTGACGGCGGTGTACGCCACGGCCAAGGACATCCGAATCTGGGAACAGCAATCCCTCGCCGACCGCCTGTCTTCGGACGGCCGGAGGCCGGACTGAATGGGCGCCGACGCCACCTCTTCGCGCCCGGCGCTTTCGGTCATCGTCGTCAACTGGAACGGCGGAGACCTGCTCGCGTCATGCCTGAGCTCCGTGCGGGAAGCGACCGGAGGCATCTCGACCGAGGTGCTGCTCGTGGACAATGCCTCCACCGATGGCTCGACCGCACGCGCCCTGGCCGCGCTGCCCGCGGCGAAGCTGATCCAGAACAGCGGCAATTCTGGTTTCGCTCGCGCCGCGAACCAGGCGCTGGAGGTGGCCGCGGGCGAGTTCTTACTGCTCCTCAACCCCGACGCCCGGATAGAACGCGGTAGCATAGCGCGCATGCTCGAGGTGATGGCGACGGACGCACGGATTGGCATCATCGGCTGCCCCAGCGCCGATGAGAACGGCCGCGTTGTTCCCGGCTATGAGACCTCATATCCGGGAGCGCGGGGCCGGACTCTGGCGGCAACCGGCGGGGGCGCAGAGCGTGACGTTGCCTGGGTTTCCGGGGCCTGCCTGATAGCTCGACGCGAGATGATTGCTGAGATTGGGCCGCTCGACGATGGCTTCTTCATGTACTATGAAGACGTCGACTGGTGCTACCGGGCTCGCGCGGCCGCGTGGCGAGTAGTGACGCTGCCCGATGTGACCGTGGTGCATGTTCTTGGCGGCAGCTCGGCGCGCGTCGATCGCGCGGAGACCGAGAGACGCACCGTCGCCTCGCGCCTCCGTTTCTATGGAAAGCACTACTCGCCGGCCCGAGCGAAGCTGCTGGCCGCGCGAGTCGGCGGCGCGGCTCTCCTGGGCCTGGTGTGGCATCTGATCCCGGCTTCTGTCAGAGCGGCTCACCGCGACGCGCTCAGGACCGACTACGCTCGGGTTCGAGCGGGGATCGCAGGGCTACTGCACGGACGAATGGCACGACACAATGAACGACGTTCCCTCTAACACCGCACACAAGATCGTCACGCTGTCGAAAGCCAAGCGCCGCGTCGCGGAGTGGCGCCAGGCAGGGAAGGTGGTTGCGTACACGAACGGCTGCTTCGATCTCATTCACGCCGGCCATGCGCGGACTCTGGAGCATGCCCGAGGGCTGGCCGATGCGCTCATCGTCGGCATCAACAGCGATGAGTCTACGAGGGAACTCAAAGGGGCTGGCCGCCCGATCATGGACGAACGGGATCGTGCCGAAGTGCTGGCCGCGTTCGCCTGCGTCGATCTGGTGGTGATCTTCGCCGAACTGAGCTCTCTGCCGACGATCCAGGCGCTGAAGCCGGACATCTGGGTGAAGGGCGGTGACTACGATCTGAGCACCGTTCACCAAGAGGAGCGCGCCTTCGTCGAAAGCTACGGCGGCCGCGTCGCGCTCGCCGGCCACGTTCCGGGAGCGTCGACCACGGATATCATCGCACGAGTCAAACGGCTCTCAGACTGAGCATCTCACCAATTGCCCAGGCTCTGCAGCGCCGTCACGATGGCGTGGTACGTGCGAAACTGCAGCAATTCCTCACCCATGAGGGTGTTCAGCAACGCAGTGACGTCGTCTCCGGTATACCCGAGCTGCAGCGTATTCAGGAACACGTGTGCCACGATCAGGCCGGAGATCAGCCCGAAGATCGCGCCCACGAGCGGATCGAGCACGTCGAGCGAAAGCAGGGTGGTATCGTAGATGACCTTGGTCCCCAGGATGGTCAGTACGGCCAGCACGAGAAACACAGCCGAGTACCAGAACGCGTGCGTGCCATTGGGGGAGGAAAGCACCGGCGCGGCTACGGTCAGCATCTCGGAGACCAGTTCCGTGACTTTGAGCGAGATGATCGCCCCGACGACGTCGAAAAGCGAGCGCCCGAATCCGCGGTGGCTCTCCATCCAGGCCACGCTCGCGATCAGTATCAGCGCCACGATGTCAGTCCATGCCATCCCCGATCCTCCTCGGACCCCGCACACCATACCCCTCTCGCGGCGGGTTTTGCGATCTCTCCGCGCACTCGGCGCGACAGCCTGCCGGCCGAGTCCTTCTAGGCGCCGACCACCAGCGATGCATACCCGACGACGCCGGCGCGGTCACCGATGATGTCGCCCGACGTGTAGTAGCGGAGCAGCTCCGCCTTGACCCGCCCCAGCGCGCGGCAGTAGGCCAGAGCGATGGCGACAGGCGCCGGGCCGCACATGGTGATACCGTTCTGAACGACTGTGTCCAGCAATCGGCGAGGATCGACCGCCAGAGCCGCCTCTATCGCCATCCTATCCATCCGCTCGGCGACATCCTGCGGCATCTGGTGCGAGAGGTCCGTGCTCGCGATGAGCACCGCCCGCCGGCCGGTCAGCACCTCCGCCAGAGCTTCGCCGATCGCCCGGGCATCCGCCACGACTTCCTCGATCGGGTACAGAGGGTACGAGCGAACGCAGATCGGGCAGATCTTCGGCGTCCGATCTCCATAAACGAACTGGAGGAACGGCACCTGCACTTCCAGCGAATGCTCCATTCTGTGCGGCCGCTCGTCGCCGATAATGAGGTCGCACTTCGCCAGAATCGCTTCCCCCAGGGCAGCGTCGAGACTGACCTCTCCGAGCGGAGTTCGCCAGGCGTCGGCAGTGGACAGCGCGGCGCGGCGATCGGAGGAGTAGTGGCTGGGGCCGAGGATGACAACGGTCTCCGGAATTCCGTCCGCCGCCAGCGCGGCGAAACCGTTTGCCGCGGCCGGGCCGGAGTACATGTAGCCGGCATGCGGGCTGACCAGGGCCGCGATCCTGCCCGCGCCGTCAGCCGCGACCTCGGGCGCCCTGCCGGGGCCAAGGGGGTGCGTGAAGCAGTCGCGCAGAGAAGCTGTCAGCCTCTCCGGCGCCGCCTCGTAGAAGCGACCCGCGACCGCGGGATCTCTCACACGAGACATCGCGCTCACCCTCTCTGCCTCTGCAGCGGGCCGCCGGCCCATCACCGCGGCCCTCGATTGACGCGTCCTCTGCCTTCGTGCTACGGTAGTAGACGAGGCCTGCGAACAGCCGCGCCATGCGAATCGCGCTTTTCACCGAGTGCTACCACCCCATCGTCAATGGGGTAGTTGTCTCGGTTTCAACCTTCGCTCGGGAACTGGCGAAACAGGGCCACGACGTCCGCATCTATGCACCGTCCTTTCCGGGTCACCACGACTCGGAAAAAAACGTGTATCGCCTGCCGTCGATCTCCCTGCCCACGAGTCCCCGCTATCCGCTCGCTATCCCCTTCGGCAGTTACCTGTATTCGCGAAGCTTCATGGCTCATCAGCCGGACGTGGTGCACGCCCAGCACCCATTTGTCACCGGGCGAGAGGCGCGCCGCTGGGCCCGGCGGCTAGATCGCCCTTTGCTACTTACATACCATACTCTTATCCACGCCTACGCGCATTATGTCCCGCTGCCTGGCCGACTTGTTCGTGCTTTTGCCGTCCGGGTCAGCCGGGAGTTCTCGAACTCCACCGACGCCGTGGTCGTTCCCAGCCAGTCAGTTGGCGATCTGCTGCGCTCGTACGGCGTGCGGCGGCCCATAGAGGTCATCCCGACAGGCATCGATTTGGATCTTGCCGACGCACCGCGCCAGCCGGTCCGCGGCGACTATGGTATTCCCGACGGCGTACCCGTCATCGCCTACAGCGGCCGCATCGCACGAGAGAAGAATCTCGACCTGCTGATTCGCGCCTTCTCCCTGCTCCCGGGCGGCCTGCGCGAGGCCCACCTGCTGCTCGTCGGCGGCGGGCCGTGGTATGCTCAGGGTCACGCTCTCGCCGAGTCGCTGGGGTTAGCTAGCAGGGTCCATTTCACCGGCTATCTGCCGCGCAGCCGGGTCTTCGATTGCCTCGCCTCCGCTGATGCCTTCGCTTTCGCTTCTTTGACTGACACGCAAGGGATCGCGGTGCTCGAAGCGATGGCGCTGTCGCGTCCACCGGTCGCGGTGCGCTCGGGCGCAGTAGTCGATGTGATCAGAGATGGCGTCGATGGTGTGCTCGTCGATCCGACGCCTGAGGCGCTCGCGGCGGGCCTGTCCCTGGTCCTCGAGTCCCAAGATTTCCGTCAGGCTCTGGCAGGTCACGCTCGCGCCCGTGCCGAAGAATTCTCGGCAGGCCGAATGGCAGAGAAGCTGGTCCGGCTGTACGCACGGCTGATACGCGGCTGAACGACTTCCTAAGCGGTCCACACGGGCCGCTTATAGTACGTGGAGGCAGGACACGATGTGCGGCATCGTCGGTTATCTCGGCGGCAGAAACACCGTCGACGTGCTCCTCGAGGGTTTGCGGCGGCTCGAGTACCGCGGCTATGATTCCGCGGGCGTCGCGGTGCTGGTAAACGGCAAGATCGAGGTGGTCAGAGCGAAGGGAAAGCTCTCAGTCCTGGCCAGCGTGCTCGAGAAGCACAAGCCGAAGGGCCGGCTCGGGATCGGCCATACCCGATGGGCGACGCATGGGCCGCCATCGGAGCAGAACGCCCATCCGCATTCGGATTGCGCCGGTAACATCGCTGTCGTTCACAACGGCATCATCGAGAACTACCTGGACCTGCGTGAGCGACTCGAGGCCGACGGCCACACGCTCCGATCCCAGACCGACACCGAAGTCTTCCCGCACCTGCTCGAGAAGTATTACGACGGCGATCTCGAGAAGGCGATGCGCCGAACGCTGCGCGATATCCGGGGCTCCTACGCAGTCGTCGCCATCACCAACGCCGAGCCCGGTCGCCTGATCGCCGCCCGTCGGTACAGCCCGCTGGTAGCCGGCCTCGGTGAGAACGGCGGCGAGAACTTCGTCGCCTCCGATATCCCCGCGATCCTGTCCTTCACCCGCAAAGCCTATCTCATCGACAACGGCGAGATGGTGATCGTCACCGAGAACGGCGTCGACGTCAAGACGATCGCCGGCAAGTCGGTCGACAAACCCGTGTTCCACGTGCAGTGGGACGCGAAGGCCGCCGAGAAGGGCGGCAACAAGCACTTCATGATCAAGGAGATCTTCGAACAGCCGGCCGCGCTGCGCGAGACCATCGGCGATCGCATCGTCGGCCGCGAGATGCGCCTCGACCTCGAGGGCCTCGGCCTCAAGGATTCGGAGCTTCGCCGGATCAAGAAGATCGTCATCATCGCCTGCGGCACCGCCTCCTATGCAGGCATGGCGGGCCAGTATGCGATCGAGCAGATCTGCGGCGTGCCGGCGATCGTGGATGTCGCGTCCGAACTGCAGAGCCGCGAGTGCGTCTTCGACAAAGACACCCTCGGCATCGCCATCAGTCAGTCCGGCGAGACGGCCGACACCCTTCAGGCGATTCGCATGGCTCGCCGCCGGGGCGCCAAAGTGCTCGCCATCACCAACGTCATCGGCAGCTCGGTCGCCCGCGAATCCGATGGTCTGCTCTATATCCACGCCGGGCCGGAGATTGGCGTGGCGTCCACGAAGGCCTATACCAGCCAGATCCTGGCTATGCTGCTCTTCTGCGCCCACCTGGGCATCGTCAGGGGTTCGCTGAACCCGCAGCAGGCCCGCCGCTTTCTCCGCGATGTCAAGAAGCTCCCCGATCAGGCGGAAGAGGTGCTCACGCAGGCCGGCCACATCAAGGCGCTGGCGGAGAAGTACGGCAATGTCAAGCGGTACCTCTATCTGGGACGCGGATCGAACTACTCCTCAGCCATGGAGGGCGCGCTCAAGCTCAAGGAGATCGCGTACCTGGATGCCGAGGGCTATGCCGCGGGTGAGATGAAGCACGGGCCGCTCGCCCTCGTCACCAGCGACACCACCGTCATGTCGGCAGTGGTCGCCGGCAAGCACTACGAGAAGAGCCTGGGGAATCTCCAGGAGATCCGAGCGCGCGGCGGCAAGGTAATCGCCATCGCCAATGAGGGCGATGAGGCCATCTCCAACTATGCCGATGATGTGATCCGCATCCCGAAGACCAACGAGATGCTGGCGCCGGTGTTGGCGGGGATTCCCTTGCAGTTGTACGCATACTACGTCGCCGATGAGCTCGGCTGCGAGATCGATCAGCCTCGCAACCTGGCGAAGAGCGTGACCGTAGAGTAACCAGCCGATGCGCTCGGCCCCTGAGGCGATCGGGGGGCGAGCGCTTTCTCAATGCCACTGACGCGGGGGGTGCAATGGCAGCCGATCCAGCGGTCGGGAAGAAGGCGTCAATGCAGGCGCTGTCCGCCGAGGCAGCGGGCACGTCGCCATCCGGGCCCTTCGTCCGGGCCGCGCTGCTCTGGCTGGTCTTCTCCAGCGGAGTCGCCGTCATGGGCCTGGAGATGTCGGCCTCCCGGCTCATCGCTCCGCATTTCGGCAACACGCTCTCCGTCTGGACCAGCCTCATCGGCCTCATACTGGCGTTTCTCACCATCGGGTACTACGTCGGCGGCGCCCTTGCCGATCGCGCCCCCAGCCGCGCTCTGCTGGGAGCCATCGTCCTGGTGGCGGGCGTGCTCGCGCTTGCGCTCCCGCTGGTCAGCGCCCCCGTCCTGCACATGGCCGGAAGCCTGACTCCCAGGGCGGGAATCCTGCCCGCCTCGCTCGTCGGCACATTCGCGCTCTTCTCCCTGCCCACGGTCCTGCTCGGATGTGTCTGCCCGTTTGCCCTGAAGCTGAGTGTCGATGATCTCGACCGAACCGGCCGCACCTCCGGCCGCATCTATGCCGTCTCCGCTATCGGCAGCGTGGTCGGCACCTTCCTGCCGGCCCTCGTCACCATTCCGCGCCTTGGAGTTCGCCACTCCATCATGGTGTTCGGCGCGCTGCTCATCGTCGCCGCGCTCCTGCTGCTGGCGCGACTTCGCTTCGTTCCCGCGGCGGGCGCGCTCGTCCTGCTTGCCGTTCCGCTCCCCCCCCTGCTGCCAACGCGGGGAGCGATCCTGGAGAAGGAGTCGCCCTACAACTACCTCCGCGTGGTCCAGGCCGGGCCGACGCGGCTGTTGATCGCGAACTGGGATGCGTTTTCGTGCTATACGCCGGGCGAGTTCCGAAACGGCGAGTACTACGACTACCTCCTGCTCGCGCCCCTCCTTCGCCCGGCGCCGGCCGCGGCGTGGCTGCACCGCGTTCTCATTATCGGGCTGGGGGCGGGCACGGCATCGAAGCAGATCACGCAGGCCTATGGGCCGGTGCCGATAGACGGCATCGAGATCGACCCCGCGATCGTCGCGCTGGCGCGGCGCTACTTCAGCATGGACGAACCGAACCTGCGAGTCCACGTCACCGACGGCCGAGCGTTCCTCGCTGCCGCGAAAGAGCGATATGACTGGGTGATCGTCGATGCCTACCAGAGTTCCGATATCCCGTTCCATCTCGTCACCCAAGAGTTCTTTCAGGAGCTCCGGGCTCACATGAGTCCGGGCGGCGTTCTGGCCATCAATGTCGCATGGTGGACGCCGAGCGACCCGGAGCTGCTTGGCCTGGTAGTCGCCACGGTCCGTTCGGTTTTCCCGAGAGTCTACGCAGTCACCGGTATCTCCCGGCGCTCCGGCGCCGTGCTGCTGGCGGGCCCCGACGATGCTTCCATCTCACATCTCCTTCCCATGGCACGGGCTGTGGGGCATACCGGCCTGATCGAGATCGCGCAGGAGGTCAACTCCGGCAGCGGGCCCAAGATGACAGCGGTCCGGGGAGTCGGCAGGCCCTTGACCGACGATCTGGCACCGATAGAGGAGATAGCGGACCGCATGTACCGACAGAGCCGTCGCGAGGCATACCAGCGCGAGCAGCTCGTGCTGGAACGCTGACGCGATCCTGCCGCTCCTCCGCTCCTGAGCTTTCCGTTAGACACCGTGCCGCGCGCGAGGTATAACAATAGTCGGTAAGCCCTGTGCTTCACGCCGCATGCATACACCAGCAGATCGCGGCACCCATCGCAGCACTTCATCGGAGGAAGGTCATATGGCAGGCGGAAGGGATCTACGGCCGCGGGCGCCTCGCTGGCTCGACTGGCTGCTCTGCTCGACTGGAATCGCCTCGGTCGCGTGCTTCGCGTGGCGCTTGCTGCTTTCCGACAGCGATTCGGCATATCCGAGCTTGAGCCCGAACACTCTCCTGCCTCGAATCCTGTGCGTTGCAGTCCTGCCTCTGCTCC